>NZ_DASUBE010000050.1:0-17842 GCF_035763405.1 Edaphobacter sp. | reverse complement strand
GATGGTGATGCCGGGCGACAACATCCAGTTGGAGATCACGCTGCACACGCCTGTGGCCATGGAGAAGGGCCTCAGGTTCGCCATCCGCGAAGGCGGCAGGACCGTCGGCGCAGGCACCATCAGCGAGATCATCAAGTAAGTACTGGCAACATGGAACAGCAAAGAGCGGCGGGCTTCGGCTCGCCGCTTTTCTGTTCTACGGCATCCTTGTGATGCGGGAAGCGTCCTACACGGTCCGGCCGACGTAGGCGCAGAGCATGTTGGCCAACTCTTGGCGCAGTTTGTCGTGTTCTTTGGCAGGGAAGCGCGCTTCCAGGATGCTCCGGCCGATGCCGGTCATCGCGCCTAGCAGCATGAAGGCAGCGAGTTCAATGTCAACCGCGAGACGCTCCGGAGCGGTTGCGAGAACGGTAGTGAGCGCCTTTGTATTCCGAAGGCGAAGCTCATCCAGAATGCGTTTGCCATCCACGTCGGAACTGACGGAATAGAGCGCGGAACTGACCTTCGGATCTTTCATCTTGGCGCTGAAAAAAGCGTTCGAGATGCCGGGGACCATGACGCAGAGCGGCTCGTCCCTGTATAGCTCGCACGCACGCTCGATGGATTCCGTGACGGTGGTGAGATGGCGCCTTAAGGTCGCCTGGAGCAGCGACCGCTTATTGGGAAAGTATTGATAGAGCGTGCCGACCGAAACGCCGGCGCGCTGAGCAACGCGCGTCGTGGTCAGGCGTTCTTTGCCAACCACGACCAAAACCTGAATGGTCGCATCCAGAATGACGGCGACTGTCTCGGTGGACCGCCGTTGAACGGGCTGTTTACGCGGCTTCAACACGAGGGCGGCGCTGGAAGACAAATGCGAACTCCAAACCTGAAGCTTTCTTCATCCAATCATACAGATCGCAAAAGGAGATCGGAGCATGACGCAGCAGAAGAAGCTGGGAGGAACGTTTTCGTTTCCGGGCACACCGTTCCAGGTGTTTCGCGTGGGATATGGAGCAATGCAGCTATCGGGACCGGGAATCTTTGGGCCACCGAAGGACAGGACGGAGGCCGTGCGTGTGCTGCACGCGGCAATGGAGGCAGGTGTCAACCACATCGATACGAGCGATTTTTATGGGCCATATGTGACTAACCAGATCGTCCGGGAGGCACTGTACCCATACCCAGCAGGTCTGGTCATCGTTACAAAGCTGGGCGGGAGGCGCGACGAGAAGGGCGGGTGGCTCGCGGCCCATTCGGGGCAGGAACTCATCGAGGGCGCAGAGAGCAACCTGCGCAACCTGAGACTCGATGTGCTGGACATCGTGAATCTGCGGGCCTGGGGCATACACGGGCCTGATCCGGGCTTCGATGTGCGCCCGTCGATGGATGTGCTGGCAGACCTGCAACGGCGGGGGATAATCCGGCACATCGGCGTCAGCAACGTCACTCGGGAGCAACTCGTAGCCGCCCAGAAGATCGCTCCGGTGGTTTGCGTGCAGAACTGCTACAACATCGCCAACCGGGCGGACGATCGACTGATCGACGATCTGGCACAACAGGGCATTCCCTATGTGCCGTTCTTCCCGTTGGGCGGGTTTACGCCGCTACAGTCCGGGCACCTCAACGCCACGGCGGCTTCGCTCGGTGCGACGCCGATGCAGGTGGCGCTGGCGTGGCTGCTGCACCGCTCATCAAACATGCTGCTGATTCCGGGAACGTCCTCGGTGGCCCATCTTAGGGAGAACCTCGCCGCGGCAAGCCTGGAGCTGTCTTCAGAGGCGCTGCAACGTTTGGACGCGATTGCACGCGAGGCATCTCACAGCTAAGCAAAGTGCTTTCAGAACCCGCCAGGGCGCCGCACACGTCGCGTGGCGCCCTGATCCGGTCTTCTTCTGACGAAAAGTGCCTTCCGTTTTTTCCTGATTTCATGGATAATAGAGAAGGACGAGCGTGGCCTGACCGCTCCTCTTTCCGTATCAAAATTCAGGATTGGCAAGCGGGGGCCGTTAGCCCTGCGTCGCGGCGTGTCAGGTGGGGAAGCCCAATCAAGACAAGCTGCTTGCCAGCCGAAGCGGCTGGCCACGTTAGAAGGAGATTGAACGAATGCGCGAGATCATCACACTGCAGTGCCCGGAGTGCAAGAACCGGAACTACTCGACCACCAAGAACAAGAAGACCACCACCGGTCGGCTGGAGTTCTCGAAGTTCTGCAACACCTGCCGCAAGCACACGGCCCACAAAGAGACGAAGTAAGTAGAGGCAGGGAGTAGGGAGTAGGGTGTAGGGAGTAGAAGGCCAAAGACTCCCGCGCTGTTCCCCTCCGGCTCAACCGGGGGAGTAAGCTCAACGGTTAAACTGTCGGTCTCCAAAACCGAACTTCTCGGTTCGAATCCGAGCTCCCCCGCCATCATGTCCCGGTATTCAGGCATGGCGGCACGACAAGATTGCAAAGCAGCAGAAGGTTTGAGGCAGTACTATGGCCAAGACGATGACAGCACCGAACGAACCCGGCACCGGGATGCAGCAGTGGAAGGAACAGCCCGCGCGGCTGATGGCTTTTCTCCGCGAGACGCGCAGCGAGATGCGCAAGGTCTGGTGGCCGGGATGGCCTGAAGTCCAATCGACCACCATCGTGGTGCTCATTACGGTGTTCCTGTTTGCCGCCTTCTTCTGGGTGGTGGACAGCGTATTCGGCAATCTGATCGAGCGGCTGCTTCATGCCCTCTCAGGACATTGATTCCCAGGTTCGAGAAATTTGGTAGGAAGAAGTAGACGATGCGCAAAGAAGGAACAACCATGGCGGCTGAAGAGCAGAATCCGGAAGAGCAGAAGCCCGAGGCGTCGAGCACCGGCGAGCAGCCGTCCGAGCAGCTTGCTCCGGCGGTCAACGAGAGCTTCAAGTGGTATATCATCCACGCCTACTCGGGCTTCGAGCGCAAAGTGCGCGAGTCACTCGAGAGCCGCATCGCGGCCTTCGGCCTGCAAAACAAAATCGGCCGCATCATGATTCCCACCGAGCCGGTCACGGAGCTGCGCAACGGCAAAAAGTACACCATCGAGCGCGTCTTTCTGCCGGGCTACGTTCTGGTCGAGATGGACCTCGATAACGATCTCTGGCACGTCATCAAGAACACGCCGCGCGTGACGGGCTTCCTCGGCACCGGCGACAATCCTGTGGCGCTCTCCGAGCAGGAAGTCAGCTCGATCCTCTTCCGTTCCGATGTCTCGAAGGACAAGCCGACGCTCAAGGTCAAGTTCGACAAGGGCGAGCAGGTTCGCATCAACGAAGGGCCGTTCGCCAACTTTACGGGCGCGGTCGATGAGATCAACGAAGACAAGCAGACCCTCAAGGTAATGGTCAGCATCTTCGGACGCTCCACCCCGGTCGAGATCGAGTTCTCGAAGGTGGACAAGGTTGTCGCATAAGAATTTAGCAACATCAATTTAGGCTGGCGTGCTCTGCGCGCTGCTGAAATCAAAAGAGGATTTACCCCAATGGCACCGAAGAAGATTACCGGATACGTCAAGCTTCAGATCGTCGCAGGCAAGGCAACGCCCGCGCCCCCCGTCGGCCCCGCGCTTGGCCAGGCCCAGGTCAACATCATGGAGTTCTGCAAGCAGTTCAACGACCGCACGGGCAAAGACCCCGCCTTGGCCGGTCTCACCATCCCGGTCGTTATCAGCGTCTATGCGGACCGTACTTTCTCGTTCATCACCAAGACGCCGCCGGCTCCGGTGCTTCTGCTGAAGGCAGCGGGCATCGAGAAGGGCTCGGGCACTCCCAACAAGGAGAAGAAGGGCAAGGTCACGGAGAAGCAGGTCCTCGAGATCGCCAAACAGAAGATGCCGGACATGAACGCTGCCACCGTCGAGGCAGCTGCCAAGACCATTCGCGGCACGGCACGCTCGATGGGTATCGACGTGGTCGCATAGCTCTCTGGATTTTTCAGCAAGGAACGGGACGCTTCGGCGTCCCGTTCCTTATGTGCTTTCGATGCGCAGAAGATGAAGCCGATCGATCTGAGGGTGTTTGCTCAGGTGTTTGAGCGCAGGAGGATGAAAACGCAATGTGGATAAATCACGCAGCAGGAGCGACGATTTATCCTGGCTTTCAAGCGGCGCATCAACAACACGGCTCTCGATTATAATTACGAACAAAGCGGGAGTAGTTCAGTGGCAGAACGTCAGCTTCCCAAGCTGAATGTCGCCGGTTCGATCCCGGTCTCCCGCTCCAATGAATTTAAAAACAGAAAAACGGCGCCGAGGCTCTATAGCCCGGCGCCGTTTTGAGTATGTTCGGCGCTGTTACTGGACGACGCTGGCGGTGGTCTTCTGATCGACTTTCATGGAGCGGTCGGCAAGCGCCTGCGCCTCAGGCAGGAAGGTGAGCGCCTTGGCAATCTGCGGGTCCCATTCGGCGCGGACCTTCAACCCTTCGAGCTGGCCGAACTGCGAAGTGAACAGCTCTGCCTTGATGCTGGTCTTGATCCACTCAAGGTTGTCCTTGATGTCGGCGTCGGTGTAGTCGATCTGCTGCGCTTTCAGGAAGTCCTTGAACTGCTGCATCACAGCGTCATCGACGGTGAAGTCGCGGGCAATGGAGCGGTTGGCAAGATAGTGCCTGGTGAAGTTGAAGAAGATGTAGTGCTGGAGCAGGTTGTCTTGGAAGGGAGTGGCCTTGATGTCGGCAATCTTCTCGTCCGGCGTAATGCCGCCACCGCCGTACACGGTACGGCCGGAGTCGGTCAGCCGCACTTCGCGGTCGGCGTTGTTCTTCGGCACATCGTCGCGCACATAGTAGTAGTCGTAGAGCGAGACGTGGTCGTAGTTGCGCTGGATCAGGCGGCCTGACGGAGTGTAGTAGTGGTAGGTCGTCAGCGCAAGACCCGTGTTGTCGGAGGTCTGGAAGACTGTCTGAACCAGGCCCTTGCCGAAGGTGGTTTCGCCTACAATGAGGGCGCGGTCGTGGTCCTGTAGCGCGCCCGAGACGATCTCGGCAGCCGACGCAGTATTGCGGTTCACCAGCACGACAATGGGGAAGTGCGCCCCTTCTTCGCCATGGCTCACGCGGTAGACCTGGTCCGGGAAGGCGCGGCCGCGCTGCGAGACGACGATCTGGCCCTTCTGTAGAAACTTGTCGGCGGTGTTGACGGCTTCGTTCAGCAGACCGCCGGGGTTGCCGCGCAGATCGAGCACCAGACCGTGGATGTCGCCGAACTTGTCGAGCGCGTCTCCGACCTCGCGGCTGGTGGTCTCCATGAAGCCTGTGATGTGGATATAGCCGATGCCCGGGCGGATCATGAAGGCGAGGTCAACCGAGGGGCGCGGAATCTCATCGCGGGTCAGGTCGAAGACCAGCGGCTTGGGCGAGCCTTCGCGCAACATGGTGACGGAGACGTGACTTCCCTTGGGACCCTTGAGCGACGAAGCGACTGCGACCGAATCCATACCGGCGGTCGATTTGCCGTCGATGGCCACAATGACGTCTCCCGGGCGGATGCCCGCGCGGTAGGACGGCGTGCCCTCAAACGGAGCCAGCACGACGATCTTCAGGCCGTTCTTAGCCGTAGGGTCAGGCTGCGGCTGGATGGACATGCCCACACCGTAGTACTTGCCGTGCTGGTCTTCGCGCATCTGGGCGAAGGCCTTGGGATCGTAGAAGTTGGAGTGGGGGTCAAGCACGTGCAGCATGCCCGGAATGGCCCCGTCGTAGACAGCCTTATCGACCTTGTCGCCGGTCATTTTTTCAGCATAGTTCTGCTCGACAATGGAATAGACGTTGGTGAAGTCATGCAGGTCGTCGCGCAGGGTGGATTCGTCGCTGGCGGACTGTGCGGCCACATTGCGATTGATAAACGAGCCAAGCAGGGCGCAGGTGGCGAGAAAGACGGCGGCGGAAAAGAGTGCGCGGCGGGTACGGGGATGCATTGGCTTCAATTACCTCGAAAAAGCAGGACCGGCGCACTGTGGCGCCCGGACAGACACGTCCTACTTTAGGACGGAGTATAGCATCGGCAGGTGAGCGAAGGCAGTATGCAAACGGGGGATTCGCTTGTTCGGGCCGGGACGGTTAGAATGGGGTACGGATACCGTCCATCGCTGTAGAAAGTCTAAAAACAGCAGGGACGTGTGTCGGCGCGATAGCAAGAGCGAATCGCGGATGCTGGCTGAGATACGAGTGAAAATGACCTTGAGAATTTCGCAGTTTGCCCTGGTATGCGGGCTTGGCGTGCTCGCACTGCCGGCGGTGTTGCCGGCCCAGGCGCCGCGCTATCAGAGCCCGCTGACCGTACCGGTCCAGCCGGTCACCCTGCCCGCCCCGGCGGCGATTACGCCCCATGGCACAGTCGTGGAAGACATCATCGCCCGCGTGAATGACCGCATCATTACGCGCAGCGACTTGGAGCGCAGCGAACAACAGCTCGCCCAGGAAGAGCAGCAGTCGAATGCATCTCCGGCGGAGATTGCCGCTCGGCAGAAGAACTTGCTGCGCGACATGATCGACCAGCAACTGCTGCTTTCTCGCGGCAAGCAGCTTGGCATCGACGCAGACGCGGAGGTCGTTCGCCGTCTCGACGAAATCCGCAAGCAGAACCACATGGACAGCATGGACGACCTCGAGAAAGCGGCCCAGTCTCAGGGCGTCTCGTTTGAGGACTTCAAGGCGAGCATCCGTAACAACATCATCACGCAGCAGGTGGTACGCGACGAGGTAGGCAGTAAGCTCCAGATGTCGCCGCGCCAGGAACAGGCCTACTACGAAGCGCATAAACAGGAGTTCGCCCAGCCCGAGCAGGTGCGGTTGAGCGAGATCCTGATCGTCACCCCCGAGGGCGCGACCGACGCCCAGATTGCACAGGCGAAGGCCAGAGCAGATGAGGTTGCGGGAAAGATTAAAGCCGGGGAGAAGTTCGAGGACCTCGCCAAGCAGTATTCGGGCGACCCAACGGGCTCGCAGGGCGGTGACCTCGGCGTGTATAAGCGTGGCGCTTTGGCCAAGGTGCTCGAAGACCAGACCTTCGATCTTCCAATAGGCGGCGTGACGGCGCCCATCCGGACACGTCAGGGCTTTGTGATCCTGAAGGTGACGAACCATCAGAAGGCAGGGATTCCGCCGCTCAAGGACATCGAGCCGCAGATTCAGGAAGCGATGTACATGGCGCAGATGCAACCTGCGCTCCGCGCCTATCTGACCAAGCTGCGCGAAGACTCCTTCATCGAAATTAAGAACGGGTACGTGGACACGGGAGCGAGCCCGCGCGAGACGCAGCCGGTCTACACGGCTTACACTGCGCCTGCTGTCAAGAAGAAGAGAGTGGTGGAAGAGAAGACACGCTTCGAGCGCGGCGGCCGGGCCTCTACCGCCGGCTCTGCGGTAAAGCCGGTTGCAACGGTGACACCGGTTGCGACTGGAGCGACAGTCGTCAGCACAAAGAACGGCAAGAAACCGAAGAAGGTCAAGATCAGGAAAGAGAAGATCCGGTTTGGGCAGGCGCCACGCAACCCGCTGCCGGCCGGACCGCTGGAAACCTCAACCGGAAGTGACCAGGGGCTTGGCGCAGCTTCAGCATCCTCGACTACTGGTGATATGACTACGGAGGCAGCTCCGGGAACTGCGATTGCTCCCATCTCCGACACCAGCGTGGACGATAACCCGCTGAACCCGCATACAACCGTGCATCATAAGACTCGCTTCAGCGATCGCGAGAAAGAGGTTGAGGCGGAAAAGGCAAAGGCGCGGGCGCTTAAGAAGAAGGAGAAGGCAGCCGAAGCTCCCGCTCCCGAGACCGCACAAGAGAGCGCCACGCAGCAGGTGCAGTCCGCCCCGCTTGGACTGAACGGCGACACGGCGAAGAAGAAAAAGAAGAAGAAGGTGAAGGGTGCCAGGAAGGAGCGTATGCAGCAGCAGGCTCCAGCTCCCGCGCCTCCGCCGCCAGTCGAAACTCCAGCCAGGGCTCCGGGCCGCGGTACGCCGCTTGAAGGGACTCCGGGTGCTGGAAAGCAAGCGCCTGCCACTCCTCCGGCAACCGCCCCGTCTTCGACACCGAACTAAGTTATAGCCATGCAACTGGACGCGAGGGCGCTGCTCTCGCGTCTTTATTTTGCCCGCGCGGTATGCTGATTGGAATGAAAGATTTTTTTATTGAACACGCTGCCCGGTTCGACAACGAGGTGGTCATCTCGTATTTTGTGCTGTCGTCCATTCAGGTGCGCGAAAAGCAACAGGGCGGACAGTATCTTTCGCTCACGCTCGCCGACAGGACAGGCATGTTGGCCGGGACTATGTGGGACGACTTCGCCGAAACCGCCGCCACCTGCTCCGACGGCTGCTATGTCAAAGCTCAAGGCAGAATCGGAAAGTACAAAGGCAAGTTTCAGATGACGGTGCAGAAGATGCGCCTGGCCGCCGAATCGGAGATCGACAAGGCGGACTTTCAGCCTTCAACCCGCTTCGATGTTGAAGAGATGTGGGCGGAGCTGCGCGGGTATGTCTCTGAGTTTGCAAACGCAGACCTGAAGCGGCTGGTCTTTGCCTTTCTGGACGACCCGGAGATTGCCTCCGCTTACAAGACCGCACCGGCTGCCATGCGGTTGCATCATGCGTGGCTGGGTGGGCTGCTCGAACATGTGCTGACGCTGGTGCGGGTATGCCGCGCAACGGCCCCGTTTTATCCAGAGGTCGATCCCGACCTGCTTGTCACTGGGGCCATCCTCCACGACATCGGCAAGATCCGCGAACTGAGCTGGAAGTCGAGCTTCAACTACACGCTCGAAGGCCAGGTCATTGGCCACATCAGCATCGCGCACGGCATGTTGCGCGAAAAGGTGCAGGCGATTGCGCCGTTTCCCGAAAAGCTCCGCGTGCTGGTCGAGCACATGATTCTGAGCCATCACGGCAAGTACGAGTTCGGCTCGCCCAAACTGCCCATGACGCCCGAGGCCCTGCTATTGAGCGCGCTCGACGACCTCGAAGCAAAGATGCAGGCCATGCGCAACGAGTTCGCCGCGTCGGTGGCCGGCGGCAAAGGCAGCGGAGAAGTGACCGACTGGGTACGCAGCCTCGACCGGCCGGTTCTGAACAGCCGGGCGTATCTGAAGGACGAGTAGGCTGCACATAATAAGCTGGATTTGCCCAAGTTGTTACAATTTAACTCAGTTCTGAGTGAGATCAATGTTGCGATTTTCAACGGCGGGAGAGAGCCACGGCGAGGGCCTTGTGGCCCTGGTCAGCGGTATGCCGGCGGGCGTTACCGTCGATCAGGAATTTATCAATCGTGAGCTGTGGCGCAGGCAAAAGGGCTACGGGCGCGGCGGGCGCATGCGCATCGAGCGCGACACGGCGCACATTCTGAGCGGCGTCCGGCACGGCAAAACCATCGGCTCGCCGATTGCCATGACGCTGGCCAACAACGACTGGAAGAATTGGACAGAGATTCTGCCCGTCGAGGTAGGCGACCCGGAGAAGCACAAAGCCGTCGCGTCGCCGCGTCCCGGCCATGCAGATCTTGCCGGCAGCCTGAAGTACGACTTCCGCGACGCGCGCTACGTGCTGGAGCGGGCAAGCGCGCGAGAGAGCGCAGCGCGCGTGGCCGCAGGCGCGCTGGCAAAGCTGCTGTTGAAGGCGCTGGGCGTCGAAGTTGCCAGCCACGTGATTCGTGTAGGCAAGGCAGAGCTTTCCCGGCCCGCAACGTGGGACGAAATCGCAGCCCTGCAGAGCAAGGACGAAGTTCTGCTGAACTGCGTTGATCCCGAGAGCGAAGCCGCGATGAAGGCCGAGGTGGACGCGGTCTTGCGCACAGGCGACACCGTCGGCGGCGTCTTTGAAGTGGTCGTGCATGGGCTGCCTCCGGGCGTGGGCACGCACGTCAACTGGGACGAGCGCATGGACGGACTGCTGGCTCAGGCCGTGATGAGCCTCCAGGCCGTCAAGGCAGTCGAGATCGGGCGCGGTGTGACAGCGGCCGAGTCCGTCGGCTCGGCCGTACACGACGCCATCGCCTACGAAGGCCACGCCTTTACAAAATTTTCGCGCGAGCACAATAATGCCGGAGGTCTTGAAGGCGGCATCTCAAACGGCGAAGATGTCATCGTGCGCGGTTATCTGAAGCCCATCTCGACGCTGCGTCGTCCGCTGGCGAGCGTGAGCTTTGAGACGCGCGAGCCGGTGAAGGCCGCTTACGAGCGCAGCGACGTGTGCGTCGTCCCGGCGGCAGGCGTTGCGGCTGAGGCGATGGTTGCCCTGACAGTCGCACGGCTGGCCATCGACAAGTTCGGCGGCGACTCGCTGCGCGAGATGCAGCGCAACTTCAACGGCTACTGCGAGCAGATTCGAGCATACTGACATGAGCGAGACAGCAAAGATACACGCAGTCGTGAAGTGGCCGGACCCCGTGCTGACGAAGCCCGGGGCTCCAGTCACGGTCTTCGACGCCAAGTTGAAGCAGCTTGTCGAGGAGATGTTCGAGTCCATGTACGCCGCGCAGGGCATCGGCCTCGCCGCCCCGCAGATTGGCCTTTCGCAGCGCCTGACCGTCATCGATTGCAGCTTCAAGAAGAATCCCGACGAGAAGGTCGTGCTCATCAACCCGGAGATTATCGAGCGCAAAGGCAAGCAGTTAGAGGAAGAGGGTTGCCTGAGTCTGCCGGAGATACGGGACAAGGTATCGCGTGCCGCGTGGGTCAAGGTGCGGGCACAGAACGTCAAGGGCGAGTGGTTCGAGATGGAAGGCACCGAACTGCTGGCGCGAGCCATGCAACATGAGATCGACCATCTGGACGGCATCCTGTTCATCGACCGGCTCAGCCGCCTGAAGCGCGATCTGACCATTCGCAAGATCAAAAAGATGCAGAAGAACGGTGAGTGGTGAAGCTCGTCTTCTGCGGTACGCCGCAGTTTGCGGTGCCCTCGCTCGAAGCGGTCATCGCCGCCGGGCACGAGGTTCATCTTGTGGTCACGCAGCCGGACCGCGCCGTTGGCCGCAATCAGATCTTGCAGGCTCCTCCCGTAAAACGAGTCGCTATGGAGCATGGCATTCGCGTAGTGCAGCCGGAGAAGATCAAGAACAACCCAGAGTTTCGCGCGACACTGGAAGCAATCCGTCCTGATGCGATTCTGGTGGTCGCGTATGGCCGCATCATCCCCGACTGGATGCTCAACCTGCCGCGGTTCGGTTGCATTAATCTGCACGGCTCGCTCTTGCCCAAGTATCGCGGTGCCGCGCCCATTCAGTGGGCAGTGGCCAACGGCGAAGTGGTGACGGGCGTGACCACAATGCGGCTCGACTCGGGTCTCGACACTGGCGATCTCTTGCTCGCGCAGGTTGTTCCTGTAGGCATTGAAGAGACAGCAGTTGATGTATACGAATGTCTGGCCGCTGCGGGCGCGGAGTTGATGGTCGAGACGCTGCACGGGCTCGATGCCGGCTCCATCTGGCCGCAGCCGCAGGACCACTCTCTGGCGACGCTCGCGCCGATCCTGACGCGCGAAGATGGCCGCATCGATTTCTCTCGAACCGCGAAGCATGTCTACGATCGCTGGCGGGGATTTCAACCCTGGCCTGGCGCGCACACTGCGCTGCGCGGAAGGAAACTGATTGTGCATCGGATGCATCTGGTGGAACGGTTCTCCGATCTGGACGAAGGAATGCTCATCGTCGAGGACGACGCGCTGCTGGCAGGCTGCGGCGGCAGAACGATGCTTGCGCTCGACGAGGTGCAGATGGAAGGCAAGCGCAGGATGAGTGCGGCAGAATTTCTGCGCGGCCATCAGATCAAGAGCGGTGAGCGGCTGGGCCGTGAATAACAGGGGCGCTTCACGCGCAGTTTCGCCGTCGCGGCTGGCAGCGTTTGAGATCCTGACGGCGGTCGACGCAGGCCGAGGGCACAGCGATGAGCTGCTCCACATGCCGCGCGTGGCGGTGCTCTCGCCTGAAGACCGCAATCTTACGACAACGCTGGTGATGGGTGTGCTGCGCTGGCAGATTGCGCTCGACGCGCGCCTGCGCGAATTCTTACAGCGCCCCGAGCAGCGTCTGGCCGAGCCGGTGGCGATTGCGCTGCGCATCGGAGCGTTCCAGTTGCTGCATCTGGACCGCATTCCCGCGCACGCTGCCCTCAGCGAGAGCGTCGAGCTATGCCGCGCGGCGGGCCACCCTCACGCCACGGGTATGGTGAACGCAGTGCTCCGCAAACTGGCTGCCGCAAAGCGGCCGGGAGTGCCCATCCACGAATCGGTGGCGGCCTTTGCCGAGAGACTGGGCCATCCCGCGTGGGTGGCAGAACGCTGGGCATCCGCCTATGGGCGTGAACCCGCGTTCAAGATATGCGAGGCCGACCAGCAGGAGCCGGCCGAGGGCGGCATGTTTGCCGAGAGCGGCGGCGATCTCCCGCAGATCGATGACGGCTCACGTCTCGTCGCAGAGCTGGCAGTGGCAGCTATGCCGGACGCAAAGCGTGTCTGGGACTGCTGTGCGGCTCCCGGCGGAAAGGCGCTGATTCTTGCGCGCCGTCTGAACGAGGCCGCGATCGTGGCCAGCGATGTCAGCGCAAAAAGGCTCGCTGCGATGGAAGCACGGCTGAAGCGACATGCCTATGCCGAGCGGATCATGTGTGCCATCTCCGACGCGGCCGATGCGCGCGGCGTCGAGGGAGAGTTCGACTTGATCCTGTGCGACGTGCCCTGTAGCGGCACGGGAACGCTGGCGCGGAATCCGGAGATTCGCCATCGTTTGAAGCCGGAAGACTTCGCACGACAGGCGACGCGGCAGCGGGCAATCCTCGCGGGCGCGCTCGGCAGGCTTGCCCCGGGCGGAAGGCTGGTCTACTCCACCTGCTCGCTGGAGCCTGAGGAGTGCGAACAGGTCGTTGACGCAGTGATGGCCGAGGGCAGTTGGCGCAGGGTGTCCGTTGAAGGGTTGATGCATCAACTGAGCGAACAGGGAGTGCTGCTCGCCGATGTGTGGCCAGGCACGGCCATGCGCGGCGGGGCCCTGCGGACCCTGCCGGGTGTGCACGGATGCGATGGCTTCTTTGCGGTCGTGTTGGAGCGCGTCACGGCAGACCGTGAGAGGGCGATGTCAGGCGAAATTTAATTTCGTGCCTAACCGGAGCCGATCTCCCCTGTCTAACGGGCGAACGAACCGCGGAACGAGCCGTCGATTTTTCGAGCGTGTTAACGATTCCTGCCTGCTCGGCGTTGTATAGGCAGACGCACGAAATGCGATCCGGAAGAGATGCCTTCCGCGTTGCACCTGGCATCCTGCAGTTGCACCACTGACGTACTGGAGTTTCCCCCATACAGGAGTGATGAAGTTCACGCGCGATGGCGCGAGCGCGGCTTCATGTCTTCAAACGTCTTTTGCGCAAAGCAGAAACCGGAGGGTTGAGATGATGACTCGTATCGTTTGTGTTTTCACCATTGCGCTGGTCATGTCCTGCGCCGGCTTCGGTCAGCAAGCGATGCAGGAGATTGCTGCACCTGCAACCGCGTCCGATGCCGAGAATACCGGCAGCGTCCTGGGTCAACAGCAGTTGAAGCAGAAGATTGCGGAGGATGAAGCGTCCTTGCGACAGGCTGAGGCCACACATGCTTCCGCAGTGGAACGCGCCAGGGTCTACTGGAATCTTGGGATTTTGTACGAAGACACGGCTGCGTTCGGCCTGTCGGAGACTGCGCTGACTCGTTCTGTCGCCCTCTTTCGCAGTGTCGCAGGTGATGATGCGGAGCTTGCCACGGCCCTCAACTCGCTTGCCATCCTGCACATGGCGGTAGGAAAGTTTCACCAGGCAGATAAGGACTCGCGTGAGGCGTTCCAGTTGCGTGAAAAGCTGGGCGACCGATTGCCGCTTGCCGAGAGTTGGAGCACGTTTGCAGCCCTTGCTCTCAAAGAGCACAAATACAACGACGCGCGGGACTATGCCACGAAGGCCGTAGCCGAATATAAAGCAAATCCAAAGGCCGATGAGTCGGACAGCATTGCGTCGCAGTACGCGCTGGGTATGTCGCTCTGCGCGTTGAAGGACTATTCACATGGCGTGCAGATATTGAAAGATGCCGTGGCGGAAGCTATGGCAAAGTTGCCTGCAAATGATTTTCCGATAGGAGCCGGTCAGTTTTTCCTTGGCCTTGCTTACTGGAAGTCGGGCGAGATGGCTCAGGCCCGGCGCGAGATGCAGACAGGATTGACCGCCTTGAACGAACACCTTGGAGAAAACCACCCAACTTACGTGGCTTCGCTCGAACTGTATGCGCAGTATCTGCACCAGACCAGGCAGGTCGAGGCCGCCAACATGGCGGACAGGCAAATTCAGCAGGCAAAAGCTGTCGTGGACGTGCGCTCGCTGCAGGCGGGGCGGGATGCGCTGGGCTTCGATGCGTTTCGTTAGACGAGCCTGCGCCCTTCGATGTCGAGCGCGACGTGATAGAGCGCGTCGCGCGTGGCCAGCGCGGCATTGCCGTCTTCCAGAAACGCCAGGCCGACGAGGTTGTTCCCGGAGACAGCCACCGACGCCTCCCGTTCCGGAGTAATGCGGATAATACCGCGCTGGCCGTGCAGGCTTGCGGCGACGTATAGATTGTCGTCCACGTCGAAGGCCAGCCCCTGCGCGCGGCCCAGCCCCTGATAGAAGACCGTCGTGTCGCCGTCGCGGCTGATGGCGTGGATGGCCTGGTTGCTACTGGTCGTAGGCCCGGTGACAAACAGCGTCCCTGCGCCATTGAAGGCGAGGTGATACGCAGCGATGGAGGGTTCGAGTGTGGCGAAGACGAAGATCTCGCCGCTCTTGCCGTCGGTGCCGGGACCGATCTTGAAGATGGTGCCGGAGCGGTCGCCGACGTAGAGATTGCCTTCCGGGTCGAAGGCGATGCCGGTGGCGATGCCCAGACCTTCGGCGTAGGTTGTGATCGCTCCCGTCTCGGAGATGCGGTAGATAGTGCCTTCGGCGCGCGAACTGGCGTAGAGGAAGCCATCGGGCCCAAAGGCGAGTCCGGTTGCGTTCATAATGTCGCGTGCGAAGGGTGTCACCTGGAAGTCGCGCTGAATCTTAAAGATGGAAACCGGCGTGGCCTGGCCGCGCGAGCCGGAGAGCGTGGCATAGACATTTCCGTCGGCATCGACCGCGGGGTTGGCAACCGGATGAAGGTTCTCAGCCATGGGGACAGCGATGCGGACTTCGATCGGGTTGCTGGCTCGGCTGTTGCGATGCAGGACGAGATCGCCGGAGATGGTGCCCTCCGGTATCGAGACGGTCGCACGGGTAGGGCGGCTGAGGGTGACGGGGGTGGGCGTGTCGCCGACGGCAGCGGTGGGGACGTGCGAGGAATGGGGATCGAGCAGCGTGCCGCGAACATCAATCTGCCCGCCGGGCATAGCTGCAGGCGGTGAGATGCTCTCGATGTGAGGGAAGCCGGGCTGGGGAGTGTCGTGGTGGAGCAGAGAGCGGAGCGTCGTCATGGCTGAATTCAGCCTAGACGCGCCGCGTGGTCGAGCGCAAATGGCTCAGTAGCGCAGATGGATGAGCGAGAAGACGGCGAGCGCGTAGAGACCCGCGCCGATGTCGTCGAGCATGATGCCTGTGCCTTCGGGCAGGCGCTCGATCTGGGGAATCGGCGGGGGCTTCAAGATGTCGAAGAGACGGAAGAGCAGGAAGGCGATGATGGCGTGCGCCCAGTTGGGCGGACATATCGCAAGGGCGACGAGCTGCCCGGCGACCTCGTCGACGACGACATGGCCCGGGTCTTCGAGGCCGGACTCGCGGGCGACAATGGTCGCGGCAGGGATACCGATCAGCGTGACGATCACCGCGGCGATGATGGTGGCGAGAGTAAGGTGCGTGGGATGAAGCGTCTGGGCCAGCGTCAGCCAGATCGCCAGCCCGGCGGCGGAGCCGTAGGTGCCGGGGCCGGGCTTGAGCAGGCCTGCTCCGAAGAAGGTGCCGACGATCCAGGCCCAGAGGGTCTTCTTTTCGGCTGGCGGGTGAATCTGCTGGGTCGAGTTGGGCATTGGGTCTTAGTGTAGCGGGTCTGGCCCCCCTCCCCCACTTAAGTACTCAAAGTCCATGTTCTAAAGGGGTTAGGTCCGGACCTCCCGATCGAGGTCTTCAAAACAGGGGAGTTATCCTCACCAGGACCGTGACTTCTATTCGTCGTCCTCGGAGAGGTTCCGTTTGGGGGAGCGGGCCAGTTCTTCGAGCAGGTCGGGGTCCTGAATGGGGCTGGAGACCTTGTAGTCACCCGAGGCCCATTTGCCGAGGTCGAGCAGGCGGCAGCGGTCCGAGCAGAAGGGGAAGTACTCGTCGGTGACGAGGACGACCTTGTGGCAGGTGGGGCAGAAGAGGGCTTTCGGGGTGGTCATGGTGCTGATCCTGTTTTCCCTATTCTATGCTGCGTCTATGGTTCCTTAGTGCGAACAGGTGTTATGGGTGTGATAAGCGAAACCAGATGACGGTTCGGTTAACACAAGCCGACTTTCTATGAGCAGGTCACTGGTGTCAAGGATTTGTTCTTTGCTTTTTCCTTCATAGAGCTTTTGCTCTTGTTGTTGCTCTAGATTTGTTGCTCTCCACCGGGTTTCTATTCGCACTCTGGATGAGCTGTCTTGAAGCAAGCTCGGTGCCGGTTGGGGTTCGAGAGGAGAGTCGATGCTGCCATTTATCGGTCGGCCTCGAAGGCCGAAGTCGGCTCGCAGTCATCGGAACACGGTGTCGTCGCAACGGGTAAACATGGGCATCTCTTAGGCGGCTTGTTCATAGAACGGCATGTACGGATCCTGGGTGCTCCAGAGGTGATGAAGCAGCACGGCGAGCTTGCGGGCTACTGCAACAACGGCCTTGCTCTTGGCTTGCTTGCCACCTCTCCCGACTAAGTGCAGACCCCACTGTCGAAGTGCCGAGTCTCTTCCGTGTGGTCGGAGGATATGGTTCGAACACTCGATCAACAGACTTCGAAGGTACGCGTTCCCGGCGTGGGTGATGCCGAGCTGAGGATCGTGATCTCCCGACTGACTTCGACGAGGACGCAGGCCAAGATAGCAACCCACATCGCGACTTCGCCCGAACCGTTCCTTGCTGCCCAGCGTCAGCACGAAGGTCAAGGCCGTGAGGTGGCCGACGCCATGAACCTTCAGCAGCGCCTGCGTCTCCGGATACTCGGTCTGGCCGAGTTGATGGATCTGCCGGTCGTACTGCTTGATCTTGATGGTCATCTCCGCGATCTGCTGAAGTACCGGGCCGAGCGCCTGTGCCAGCCCAGGCGGCATAACAGCAAGGCTTCGCTGAGCGAAGCACGTTGTGGCGGAGGCAGGCATACGGTAGCCGCAGGACTTCGTAAGACCGCGCACGGCGTTCACTGCAGCCGTGCGTAGTCGCACCAGCAGAGCTCGCGCACGGATCAGGGTGAGGGCCTCCTGCTGGGCGACGGTGCGATGGGCGATCGGACGAAGGATGTTCGGATCAAGACGGGCGTAACGCGCCAGCTTCTCCGCATCGACCTGGTCGCTCTTCCGGTCACTGTGCGAGATCGCCCGCAGCTCGCGGACGTTCGCCACGATCACTTCGTGACCTAGCTCCTGCAACTGTGCGCTGATCCAGATCGAGTGTGTTCCAGCCTCCATCGCAACCCGCGCTGGAGCCACGTCGGTGAACCACTTCTCGATCGCCTTCGGGGTAGTTCTGAAGCGGCCACGGTCGACCACTTCTCCGTCCTGGTTGAGGGTGCAGTAATGGCTCCAGACGTCGCCAAGGTCGATCCCGATCGTGATCTCGACCTTGGCCTGTCTGCGTGGGACTTCAGCGATGAGGTGTTGCGCTGGCTTCTTCATGGGAACAGTCTGCTCCTCCTTGGGAGGACCTGCTCATCCCATTT
>NZ_DASUBE010000049.1:0-51678 GCF_035763405.1 Edaphobacter sp. | reverse complement strand
ACCCTCGCAAAATCCTCATAACCCTTTTGCTTGAAGGACTTTACGTGTTACGGCTCAATGTAATCAATACTTTACGAACAGCCGGCACCGAAGTCCGGACCTAAGTCCTTTGTTCGAAGGACTTTGCACAAAAAGCGGGGGGAGGGGGTACCCCTAGATCGCAGGCAGATCGAGCTGCTCCGAGCTGTGCTCATCAAGGAAGGGACGGAAGTGAGCCCGGCAGCGAGCCTCGTAAAGCCCGGCCGCTCCGACGACCACCAGCTCCTGACTCTGCCCCAGCCGCTGCGTGTGAATCGCCGGAGCGCCGCACGTCATGCACACCGCCGAGAGCTTCGTAACCTCATCCGCAATCGCCATCAGGTCCGGCACCGGGCCGAAGGGTTCGGCAGCGAAGGTTGTGTCGAGCCCCGCCATGACGATCCGCTTGCCCTGATGCACCAGCTCGACCGCGAGCGCAAGAATTGCCTCATCGAAGAACTGCACCTCGTCGATGCCGATGACGTCCACCTCGTCCATCCGCGGCCACAGCTCAGCCTTCAGGTGAGCCGTCGTCGCCACCGTCGTCGCGTCGTGAGTCTGCTCGCTGTGGCTGGCAATCGCGGTGCGATGGTAGCGCAGGTCGATGTCCGGCTTGTAGCAGGCCACGCGCTGGCGAGCGATGCGCGCCCGCTTCAGCCGCCGGATCAGCTCCTCGGACTTGCCCGAGAACATCGGCCCGGTAATCATCTCAATTCTGCCTGGAGTCGTCATCCGCCCATGGTAGCCGCGCCGCCGGTGGATTTTCCCGTGGATTTCCAGCCGGTCACTGAATCGGCTCGACGACGACCGCCGTCCCGTAAGCCAGTACCTCGGTCACGCCCTTCATCACCTCGTTCGCATCGTAGCGGAAGCCGATCACAGCATTGGCCCCGAGCTGCGAGGCGTGCAAGGTCATCATGGCAAACGAGTCCTGCCTGGTCTTCTCACAGAGCTGCGTGAACAGTGTGATGTCGCCGCCGACCAGCGTCTGGAGCCCTGCGCCGATGGTTGCAAAGACATTCCGCGAGCGCACCACAATCCCGCGCACGACGCCCAGATTATGCACGATGCGGTAGCCCGGAAGCTCAAAGGCCGTGGTAGTAAACGCAGGGTTGATGGTCAGGGGCGGGGGCGGATAGGTAGACATAAGACGCACATCTCCTTCGGGTCTGGCGAGCACCCGGATTCTATCCTCTACGCGCCAGCGAGGCTATCAGTTCCGTGACCGCTCCCGAGTCGATCGTTCTTGCCGCGAGCGAGACGCCGTCTGCGAGGTCCGTCGCGAGGTCGGAGGCGACCAGCACAGCGGCAGCATTCAGCAGCACGATGTCGCGGCGCGCGCCCGGCTCGCCGCTGAAGACGGCAGTGAGAATCGCTGCATTGGTCCCGGCGTCGCCGCCCGTGAGTGCGTCGAGCGGCGCGCGCGTGAGCCCCGCCGCCTCCGGCGTGATGGTCGAGAGCGTGACTTTGCCGTTGCGAACTTCGGCAAGATGCGTGGGGCCGGAGATGGAGATCTCGTCGAGCCCCTGACCTGTCTCGCTCTGGCCGTGGACGACAAAAGCATGACGAGTCTCAAGCAGCGCCATCGCCTCCGCCACAAGCTGGACAACGTGCGGAGCGTAGACGCCCATCACCTGCGCCGGGGCCCCCGCAGGATTCGTCAGCGGACCGAGCAGGTTGAAGACCGTGCGAACGCCGAGTGCCCGGCGCACCGGCATCACAGCCTTCATTGCAGGATGCAGACTGGGCGCGTGCAGAAACGCAAAACGATGAGTGCGCAGCGCGGCGGAGGCTTCGGCTGGCGTGTGGCCAACCGGAATGCCGAGGGCTTCAAGCACATCGGCCGAGCCGCAGATGGAAGTGATGGCCCGGTTGCCGTGCTTGGCAACGGTGGCTCCGGCTGCTGCGGCGACGAGCGCGGCTGCGGTCGAGATGTTGAAGGTGCGGCTGTGATCGCCGCCGGTGCCGCAGGTATCGACCAGCTTCAAACGCTCGGCCGGTTCGAGCGGGATAGGAACGACGGCGGCGCGCATGACATCGACAAAGCCCGCAAGTTCCGCAGGAGTCTCGCCACGGGCGGCAAGCGCACCGACCAGCGCAGCGATCTCGATATCGGTCAGCTCACCCGCAACGATGCTCTGCATGAGCGCGCGGGCCTGGTCGCGCGTGAGCGCGGCGCGGCCTTCGATGATCTGTTTCAGATGAGGCTGAAGAGGCATTGTCACAAGGGTAGCAGGTGAGACACAGGATTCGGATTGAGTTGTCCGGAAGTGTTTATGAGACCGTCACAGAATTTTTATTCGAGCGCAACGATCGGCGCCTAGGGTGAACAGCAGTCAATCCAAATTTCAGTTCAGCGAGGATGGCATGTTCGTGTGCCGTTTCGGTATGAGCTCCATCTCGTCTGAAGAAGGAGCTTCAAGATGCGCCTGGTGCGCTATGCAATGGCCATGATGATGCTGTTCGCGATGGTTGCGCCGACGTGGGCGCAGACGGGTACGGGACTGCTTTCCGGCCTTATTACCGACACGCAGGGAAGGGCGTTACAAGGGGCGAAGGTGACAGCGGACCCGGGCGGGTCGATGGCATTGTCGGATGCGCAAGGCCAGTTCACGATGAACGGGCTGGGCGCGGGCAATTACACGGTCTCGATCACCTATGCGGGATTCACTCCGTACAAGAAGACGGTGACGGTGGAGGCGGGCCGGGCAGTCCGGCTGGACGCTTCGCTGAACGTGGCTTCGAGCGCGCAGCATGTTGAGGTGTACGCGGGGCGCGAGGGCGGCGAGGTGGAAGCGATCAATCGGACGTTCAATGCGGACAACATTATCAATGTGCTGCCTGCCGATGTAATCAAGAGCCTGCCGAATGCGAATGTCGCGGACGCGATTGGCCGCCTGCCGAGCGTGACGCTGGAGCGTGATGAGGGCGAGGGAAAGTATGTCCAGGTGCGCGGCACTGAACCGCGGCTGACAAATGTGACAATCGACGGTGTCAATATTGCGTCGGCGGAGACGGTGCGGCAGATCAAACTGGATATTATTCCGGCAGACCTGGTGGAGTCGGTGCAGATCAATAAGACGCTACAGGCGAATATGCCGGGCGATGGAATTGGCGGCTCGGTGGACCTGCGGACGAAGAGCGCGGGCGACAGGCCGACGGTGGCGCTGGAGTCGACGGGTGGATATACGCCGATTATCGGCGGCAGGCCGGCGTATCAGTTCGATGGGACGGTGGGCAGGCGGTTTCTGGAAGGCAACCGGCTGGGACTGCTGTTCGGCGCGTCCAATGATTGGAACGGGCGCGGGATCAATGACGTTGAACCAGGGCCGGTGCTTCTGGGCGGATACGATCAGCGGGATTATCAGTACTACCGCACGCGCAGAGGATTTGCGGGTACGGTGGACTACAAGTTCAGCGACACTTCCAACATTTATCTGAAGGGACTGTATTCGCGGTTCTATAACTACGGCAATGCGTGGGACTATAACCTGGCGACGGGGATGACGTCTGCAGGACAGCCGGATGGCACAGGAAGCGTTACGTTCGGGGCGCAGATCCGGCGTCCGATCCAGGATCTGGGAAGCCTGCAGGCAGGTGGGCGGCATGTGATCACGCGGTCGCTGCTGGCGTGGGACGTGGAGAGCTCGATTGGCAGGACGCGGGACAATGGTTATTCCAATGCCAAGTTCAATCCGGGAGCGAACTCGCCGTTGAATGGCGGAATACAGTTTGTGCTGGACACATCGAATCCGCTGATTCCGAAGCTGAAGGCGCAGAATGTCGCGAATATCTTCGACCCGACACAGCTCTTCTTTGCGGGACAGAGAATCAACAACTACTACAATCCCGAGGTGGATCTCGGATTTGGAGCGTCACTGGCAACGAGTTACACGGCCGGCGGTCATGCGGGCACGATAGAGTTCGGCGGCCGATTCCGGAACGCGCATAAATTCGCCAACCTAAACGAAGCGTTCACGGTGCCGACGGCGAGTGCAAACGATCCTTCGCTGGCGATGACGAACTTCCTGGGCGGGTTTACCGACCCGAACTACTATGGCGGCAGCTACAGGTTTGGGCCTGTTGTGGACTATGACAAGGTGAAGGCATTCCGGGCGGTCACATCGGACCCGAACAACCCGAATATTCAGACGAACAACTTCAACCTGATCGAGAAGGTTTCGGCAGGGTATCTGATGAACACGATCGACCTCAACAGGTTCCGGATTGTCGCGGGCCTGCGCTTTGAGAACACAAGCGAGAAGGACAATGGCACTACCGTGCCGGGTGCGCCGCCGGTGGCGAAGAGCGGATCGTACCTTGACGTGTTGCCGAGCGCGTCGGTGCGCTACACGATTACGCCGACGAGCGGCCTGCGGTTGGTGTATGGGCGAGGATTATCGCGGCCGGACTTTGCGGACCTGGTATCGTTTGCGACCGTCTCGCCGGGTGGCGTGCGGACGACGTCGAGCATCGGCAACCCGAACCTGAAGGCGGAGCACGCCGATAACGTTGACCTGCTGTATGAGCGGAATTTGAACCCGATTGGACTGCTACAGGCGGGCGTGTTCTACAAACACCTGAGCGACCCGATTATTCCACTGAATACGACGTTGTCAGATGGAACGATCCAGACCCAGCCGCAGAATGCCGGAAGTGCGTATGTGTATGGGTTCGAGATTGCGTTTCAGCAGCATTTTACGCGGCTGCCCGGGTTGTTGCGCGGCACCGGGCTTTCGGCGAACTATGGGTATAGTGCGTCGCAGTTGACCTTTCCGCCAGCGACCAATCCGGATGGCTCGGATTCTGGAGTTGGGCGGACGGACAGGCCAGACCTGCTGCGGCAGGCGCCTCATACGTGGAACATCAGCCCTACTTATGACAAGCGAAATCTGTCGGTGCGGTTGGGTTTGAGCTATAACGCGGCGAACATCTTTGCCTATAACTACAACGATGGCAATGCCGGTGCCTTCAATCCGGCGGATGGCTCAGGTGGCGGCATCAAGGGACCGAACGGCGATTTGTATCTGTATTCGCACCTGCAGGTGGACATGCAGGGCACCTACAGGCTGCCGAGGGGATTCTCTGTCGTGGGCTATGCGCTGAACCTCAACAATGAGGTCTTCGGCTTCTACCAGGGCAGCACGATTTATCCAATTCAGCGGGAGTTCTATCGGCAGACGGTTGGCGGCGGGATTCGGTGGTCGCCTTCGCGCGAGAGGTAGTGGCGAATCTTAATGAATTGGTATAGCCCGTAGCACTTACTCACGAAAGGGAAGAGGCGCCGGAGACGTGCTCTGGCGCTTCTTCACGTGTGGGGCGGCCAGGGCGCAGGGTAGATGGGGCGTCGAGATTCCTTAGGAGTGGATGAAAGTTTCCTTACGATAAGCGATAACCGCACGGTTGTGCGGGATTTCATTGCGGGCGGTTGTTTTTGTTCGCTACACTTCTTGGGCAGCAGTTTTCCAAAAAAGATTATCCCCTATGAAAATTCACGAGTATCAGGCTAAAGAGATTCTGCGGAAGTATGGTGTGCCGGTTCCGGGCGGCGAGATGGTTTCGACGCTGGAGGAGGCCGACAGGGCCGCCAAGGACCTTTTCGATAAAGGCAATCCGGCGTTGGTGGTCAAGGCACAGATCCATGCGGGCGGGCGCGGCAAGGGCGGCGGCGTGAAGGTGACGAAGTCGCTGGCCGATGCGCAGGTCGCGGCGAAGGCGATTCTGGGGATGCAACTGGTGACGCACCAGACCGGGCCACAGGGCCAGAAGGTGCAGCGGCTCCTGATCGAGGAAGGCTCGGCGATTGACCGCGAGCTTTATCTGGGTATTGTGCTCGACCGCGCGGCGGCGAAGCTGGTGTTTATGGCCTCGCAGGCGGGCGGCATGGAGATCGAAGAGGTTGCCCATGCGACTCCCGAGAAGATTTACAAGGAATACATCGACCCGGCGGTCGGATTGCAGCCCTATCAGGCGCGCAAGCTCGCGTTCAAGCTGGGTCTGAAGCCGACGCAGATTAACGACGCCGTGAAGTTCATGATGGGACTGTATCGCGCGTTCATCGAGACGGACTCGACGCTGATGGAGATCAATCCCTTCATCACGACGAAGGACGACAAGCTGCTTGCGCTCGACTGCAAGATCAACTTCGACGACAACGCGATGTTCCGCCATAAAGACCTGAAGGAGCTGCGCGACCTGTCTGAAGAGGATCCGCTCGAGGTCGAGGCGTCGAAGTTTGCGCTGAACTACATCAAGCTGGATGGTTCGATCGCCTGCATGGTGAACGGCGCTGGTCTGGCCATGGCGACGATGGACATCATTCAGTACTCGGGCGGCGCTGCGGCGAACTTTCTGGACGTAGGTGGCGGCGCGAATCAGGAGCAGATTGAGAATGCCTTTGGCATTCTGCTGAGCGACCCGCACGTGAAGGCGATCTTCATCAACATCTTTGGCGGCATTCTGCGCGTGGATGTGCTGGCGACGGCAGTCGTCGCGGCGGCGAAGAAGCTGGGCGTGACGCTGCCAATCATTCTGCGTCTGGAAGGAACGAACGTCGAGGAAGGTCGCAAGATTCTTGCCGAATCGGGTTTGAAGTTTTTGGTCGGCGCAACGATGAAAGAAGCTGCCGATATGGCGGTCGCAGCCGCGAAAGGTGGTAAGTAATGGCAGTTTTGGTTGACAAGAATACGCGGCTGATTGTGCAGGGCATCACCGGGCGCGAGGGGACGTTTCACGCGAAGGGTTGCGCGGAGTATGGAACGAAGGTCGTGGGCGGTGTGACTCCCGGCAAGGGCGGCACGACGCATGAGGGCTGGCCTGTGTTCAACACAGTCGAGGAGGCGGTGAAAGAGACGGGCGCGAATGTGAGCGTGATCTTTGTGCCGCCGCCGTTTGCCGCCGATGGCATTCAGGAGGCCGTCGCCGCCGAGGTGCCGCTGGTCATCTGCATCACCGAGGGGATTCCTGTGCTGGACATGGTGAAGACCTGGGAGGTGGTGAAGGGCTCGAAGTCACGGCTGATTGGGCCGAACTGCCCGGGCGTCATCTCGCCGGGCAAGGCGAAGGTCGGGATTATGCCGGGACGGATTCACAAGGAAGGCTCGGTCGGGATTGTGTCGAAGTCCGGCACGCTGACCTACGAGGCGGTGTATCAGCTTACGCAGCGTGGGATCGGGCAGTCGACCGCGATTGGCATTGGCGGCGACCCGATCATCGGGACGACGCACATCGATGCGCTGAAGCTGCTGAACGAAGACCCGGAGACCGAGGCGATCATCATGATCGGCGAGATCGGCGGCTCGGCGGAAGAGGCCGCGGCGAAGTACATCCAACAGCATGTGAGGAAGCCGGTGGTCGGGTTCATCGCCGGACAGACGGCTCCTCCGGGACGCAGGATGGGACATGCGGGGGCCATTATCTCGGGCGGTGAAGGAACGGCTGCCGAGAAGATGAAGGCGATGGCTGCGGCTGGCATCACGGTGGTCAAATCGCCGGCGGAGATTGGCGACGCGATGGCGAAGGTGCTGGGGAAGACGTAGGTCGATCAGCGGCGCTGGGTGCGGTAGAAGAACCCGGCGGCGAGGAAGACCATGGCTACGCAGAAGGCCAGGCGAGCATGAAGCTGGTCATGGTAGCGAAGGCTGATGAAGCCATCGACCAGCCATGCCGCGCAGCCCACGAACCATATCCAAAGCGTCTTGCGCATCAGCCTGCCTGTCCCCACCGTAGAACGGCCCGGGCAAGTGGGAAAGGCCACTTAAGGGTCATTGTTCTACACTAGTAAGAAAGATTCTTACAGGGAGACATACGTTGTCACAACGCACATTCAGCATCATTAAGCCGGATGCGGTCCGGAAGGGCCATGCCGGGGCCATCCTCGCAGAGATTGAAAAGGCGGGGTTTAGGATCGTTGCCATCAAACGGGCTTCCATCTCAAAGGCGCAGGCCGAGGGCTTCTATCACGTTCACGCGGCGCGGCCGTTTTTCGGAGAACTGACTGAGTTCATGTCAAGCGGGCCCATCTTTCCGATGGTTCTGGAGAAGGAAAACGCCATCGCCGACCTGCGCAAGCTGATGGGCGCGACCAACCCGGCACAGGCCGAGGAAGGGACGATCCGCAAGAAGTTTGCGGCGTCGATTGGCGAGAACGCGATTCACGGTTCGGACGCCGAGGACACCGCGGCGTTTGAGATCGGGTACTTCTTCGCGGGTTACGAACTGAAGTAGCTCTGAGTAGTAGATAAACAGGGGCGGTCATGGCGGTTGGTCCTTACGGTCAACTTCATGTCTGCCCCTGTTGTGATTTCGTGGGAGGCATCGATGGCGGTTGATGTTGTGGCAAAACGTGCGGCGTTTCGGGCGCTGCATCGTGAAGGGTGCTTTGTGCTGCCGAATCCCTGGGACGTGGGCAGCGCGGTGCGGCTGGCGCGGATGGGGTTCAAGGCGCTGGCTTCGACCAGCTCCGGTGCTGCGTGGTCGATGGGGCGCGAGGATGGGGACTTGTTGCGGGACGAGGTGCTGGCACACCTGCGGACGCTCTGCGCGGCGACGGACCTGCCGGTGAATGCTGATTTTGAAGCGGGGTTTGCGGACGACCCGACGGGCGTGTCGGCGAATGTTTTGCTTGCGGTGGAGACCGGTGTGGCTGGGCTTTCGATTGAAGATCGCACCGGCAGCGAGCTTTACGAGCCTGCCCTGGCGATCGAGCGGATTCGCGCGGCGCGAGAGGCGATTGATGGATCGGGTGATGACGTTCTGCTGGTGGCGCGCACAGAAGGATTTTTGATTGGCCACACTCAACTGGATAGGACGATTGCCCGGCTAACTGCGTATGCCGAAGCGGGTGCGGATTGCCTGTATGCTCCGGGCGTCAACGACATTGCTGCGATTCGTGAGATTGTGACCGCCGTCGCGCCGAAGCCCGTGAACGTATTGCTCATTCGTCCGGAGATGCGAGTCGCGGAGTTGGCTGCTGCCGGAGTACGGAGGGTGAGCATTGGCGGCGGACTGGCGGCTGCGGCGTGGAAGGGGTTCGATCAGGCGGCAAAGATGCTGATTGAGGAAGGCCGGATACCGGCGCGAAATTGAAGAGCGGTGCCCACCCATCGTATGAAACCGCGATGGATGGGCACCGCGCAGTTGCGCCGATACAGGAGAAGCTGCAGATTTCTTCGACTTCGCTCAGAGTGCGGAATGGAAATGCAAAAAAGATACAGGCAATGACTACGAGGCAGGAGTTTCTTGCTCCTACCCCGTGCTCGTTCAAAGCGTGTCTATTTGGTGAAGAGCTTCAGGTCGATGGAGTCGCCCATCAGGTTGTAGCCGGAGTCGCCTGGGTGGAGATGATCGCTCGATCCTGCGGCCTCAGAGAAGACCTGCGGGTTTGCTGCGTCCTGCGTGACTTTGTCGAAGTCGATGAAGCCGTCAAGCACGTTCGTGGTGCGAATCCACTGGTTGACGGCCTCGCGCATCTTTTCTCCGGCGGGTGAGGAGTAGCCGCAGCCCATATATGGAGTGAGCGTTGCGCCGAAGACTTTGATGCCGTGAGTGTGCGCGCGGATAGCAAGTTGGGTCAGCCCGGCGATGAGGTCGTCGGCGCTGACAACGTCGTAGGGTCGGTGCGGGTCCTCGGCGTGGCCAATGTCGTTGATGCTTTCAAGGATGACGAGGTACTTGACGCCGGCCTGCGCAAGTACGTCGCGGTCGAAGCGTGCCAGCGCGCTGGGGCCAGTGTTGTCGTGCAGGACGCGGTTGCCGCCGATGCCTTCATTCAGCACGCCGAGGTCGGCGGTCTTCTTATCGGCCTGCAGGCGGCGGGCGAGCACATCGGGCCAGCGGTCGTTGCCGTCGCGGGTGCTGTGCGCTCCGTCGGTGATGCTGTCGCCGAAGGCCACGATGGCTGCGCTCTTCGCGCGTGCCATCACGTCAACGCCTTTGAGGAACGGCCACGAGTAGATTTTTTCGTTGGACTCAAGTGTCTTGTCGCTGACAGCGTTGCCTGGAGCTACAAAGCTGGTCTGGTCGGCGAAGGTGTGCAGCGAGACCTGGCGCATGGGCTGTTGCGGCACAAAGAGGCTGATGGCGAGATCGCTGAGCGCGGTGACTTTCAGGCTGACGGGATCGCTGACGGCCAGCGCGCCGGGAGGAATGGTGATGGAGGCGCGTCCGCTGAAGGTGAGAGGGCTGGCCGTGTCGATGGCGTCGCCGCCTTTGCTGGGCGCAATGCTGGCCGCGCCGATGGTGAGCGGATCAAGGCCGAACTCGTTGGTGACGATGATGCGCACCGATGGGCCTCCGACCGAGATGTGAACGATCTCGCGGAAGGTAGTGTCGGCTGAGCCGAATTTGTCGGCGCTGTTGCGCAGTGCGACCGGCGAGGTGGCCCAGGTGCCGACCCAGTGGTCAGGCTGCGAGGCGGCGAAGAGGCCGGGATTGAAGCAGAAGAGGCTGAGAAGTAGAAGTGCAAGGCAGGGAAGGGTTCTTGAACGCAGGCTCATGTCCATCCTTATGGCGATAATTTCGATGCACCATGGTATACGTTTTCGGCCTGGGCTTACAGTTGACGTATAGTGGCGGGGAAGCTCTTTCGCGCGCAATCCGGCAGTGAAGCGCGTTAGCGCCGCGCGAAGAAATGCCGAAAAGGACAGAGGAAAACATGACGATGCGATGGCTACAGGTTATGCTTCTTAGCATGACTACCGTGATTGCAGCACAAGGTTCCGTAACGAAGGCGCACTTTGGCACCACTCCTGATGGTAAGAACGTGGACATCTACACGTTGAAGGCGGAGGGCATCGAGGCGCGGATTATGACATATGGCGCGCGCGTGGTTTCGATTGAGACGCCGGACCGCAATGGAAAGATGGCGGATGTGGTGCTGGGCTACCACGGACTCGACGGCTATCTGGACGATGCGAAGGGCTCAAACACGTACTTCGGCGCGATCGTTGGACGCTATGGCAACCGCATTGCGCACGGCCAGTTCCGCATCGGCGGCAAGACCTACCAGGTGCCGAAGAATGATCACGGCATCAATGCGCTGCATGGCGGTACGGTGGGCTTCGACAAGCTGGTGTGGCAGGGCAAGGAGATTCCCGGCGGCGTCGAGATGACGCTGGTCAGCCCGGACGGCGATCAGGGTTTTCCCGGCACGCTGACGGCGCATGTGCGCTACACCGTGCATCACGACGCGCTGCGCATTGACTATAGCGTCTCTTCCGACAAGCCGACGGTCGTGAACCTGACGAACCACTCGTACTTCAATCTGGCCGGCGACCAGGGGACGATCCTCGATGAAGAGTTGATGATTCCTGCCGATCAGTTCACGCCCGTGGATTCGGGCTTGATTCCGACCGGCATGCTTGCTCCGGTCGAAGGAACGCCATTCGACTTCCGCAAGCCGACCGTGATTGGCGCGCGCATCAACGACGATAATGCGCAGTTGAAGATTGCTGGAGGGTATGACTTCAACTGGGTGCTGCGCGGCAAGACGGGCGAGATGAAGACTGCGGCGCGTGTCTACGACCCGACGAGCGGCCGCGTGCTGACCGTGACGACGACCGAGCCGGGCGTGCAGTTCTACACAGGCAACTTCCTGAATGGCTCGAAGTATGGAAAGGACCAGCAGGGGTATCCGAAGAATGGTGCGCTGTGCCTGGAAACGCAGCACTTCCCCGATTCGCCGAACCATGCCAACTTTCCTTCCACGGAGTTGATGCCGGGAATCACGAGGCACAGCACGACCACCTTTACTTTTTCTACCCGCGCGAAGTAAGGTGTTGCGCGGCGCAGCTTCGGTTGCGCCGCGCAAGGACTCTTCGGGATGAATAAGGTTGTTCACTCTGCCGATGAAGCGGTTGCCGACATTGCCCCCGGCTCGACGATCATGCTGGGCGGCTTCGGGTTGTGCGGGATTCCGGAGAACCTGATTGCGGCGCTGGTGAAGCGGCGCATCACGGGGCTCCATACCATCAGCAACAACATGGGCGTGGATGGCTTCGGCATGGGATTGATGCTCGAAGCCGGAATGATCGTCTCGCACATTGGCAGCTATGTGGGCGAGAACCGCAGGCTCGAACAGCTCGTGCTCAACAATCAACTGGACCTGACGCTGGTTCCGCAGGGGACGCTCGCTGAGCGAATTCGAGCGGGTGGTGCGGGGATTCCGGCGTTCTATACTCCGACCGGTCTCGGGACGGTGGTTGCCGATGGGAAAGAGACGCGAACGTTCGGCGACAGAACGTATGTGCTGGAGCAGGCACTGCGCGCCGATGCCGCGCTGATCAAGGCATGGCGCGGCGACCGCTACGGCAACCTCGTCTATCGCATGACGGCCAGGAACTTCAATCCGGCGATGGCGACTGCCGCCGACCTGACGATCGCCGAAGTTGAGGAACTGGTCGAGCCGGGTGAACTTGATCCGGATCGCATCGTCACGCCGGGAATTTATGTAGACCGTATCATTCAGGGTGAGAAGTATGTGAAGCCCATCGAGTCGAAGTTTATCCAGGCATTGAATCAAGCACGAGGCGGGGCATGAGCGGCAAAGAGCGCATCGCGCGGCGGATTGCGCGCGAGGTCAAGGACGGCTTCTACGTCAACCTGGGCATTGGCCTGCCGACGATGATTGCGGCCTACGTACCTGCAGGTGTGAACGTGATGTTTCAGTCGGAGAATGGAATGCTAGGTGTTGGGCCTCCGCCTGCCGAGGGCGAGGCTGACCCCGACCTGGTCAACGCAGGCAAGCAGCCGGTGACGAAGCTGCCGGGTTGCGCATTCTTTGCGAGCCACGAGTCGTTTGCGATGATTCGCGGGGGACACATGGACCTGAGCGTACTCGGCGCCATGCAGGTCGATGAGCAGGGCGATCTGGCGAACTGGACAATTCCCGGCAAGATGGTGAAGGGCATGGGTGGCGCGATGGACCTGGTGGCGGGCGCGCGGCGCGTAGTCGTCGCTATGGAACACCAGACGAAAGACGGCGGAGCGAAGATTCTGAAGCAATGCACGCTGCCTTTGACTGGAAGGCGAGTTGTACATGACATTGTGACGGAGTTTGGCTGGTTCCGCGTAACATCCGAGGGCTTGTTGCTGACGGAGATTGCCGAGGGGGTCTCCGTTGACGATGTGCGGTCGCGCACGGAGGCGTCATTCCGGGTTGCTCCCGATATGCGCATCATGGCGTAGTCATGTTTCGTTGAGGTACAAACTGGACGATATGCAAGGGGCACGTGAAGACGCGCTGGACATCTTTCTGTATGCACTCGAAGCATCGCGCGTTGGTCCGGCGATGGAGCGGCATGTGCGCTTTGGCAACGGTGTCATGGAGGTTGGCGAGCAAAGCTACAGGTTGGGCGAGTACGAGCGTCTGGCTCTGATTACGATTGGCAAAGCTGCCGGGTCGATGACGTCTGCATTTCTCCGGCAGGCCAGCACGGATGCGGAGCGGTTCGAGGGCATCGTTGCAGGGCAGGGGGGTGCAGGGCCGTTGCCTGCACGGTTTCGAGAATATTACGGCGGGCATCCTCGTCCGAATGAGGCGTCGCTAGCTGCTGCGGAGGATATGCTGCGAACGCTTCATGCACTGACCGAGCGTGACCTTGTCGTTTTTCTGATAAGCGGCGGCGGCTCCGCGATGGTCGAGCGATTTCTTCTGACCACTTCGCTGGACACGATTGCCGCAACACACCGTGCGCTGGTGGAAAGCGGCGCTCCGATTGCTGAGATCAATGCGGTCCGCAAGCATCTCTCGGCCGTGAAGGGTGGCAGGCTCGCTGCGGCAGCGGCACCGGCCGAGCAGGTGACGATCTTCGTCTCGGATGTCCCGGCGGGAGAACTGGACGCGCTCTCGTCGGGGCCGACGATGCCGGACCGCAGTACAACGTTCGATGTCGAGCGCATTGTGGAGAAGTACGACCTGTGCGCGGCTCTGCCTGCTGCGGTCACGGCAATGTTGACAACGGATGCATTGGTCGAAACGCCAAAGCCTGGCGATGCGGCCTTCGCGTGTTCGCAGTGGAGCGTGCTGCTGGACAGCATGTGGCTTGAAAATGCAGCTGCCATGCGCGCCAGAGAGCTTGGGTGGCATGTGGAGGTGGACAACACTTGCGACGACTGGCCTGCTGAACGCGCGGCTTCGCATCTGCTGCGCCGGGTAAGAGAGATGCGACGCGAACGCGGCAAGGCGTGCCTGATCTCGGCTGGCGAAGTTACGGTTCGCGTGCCTGCCGGTGCTGCTGGAAAGGGCGGACGCAATCAGCACTTCGCCCTGCTTTGCGCTGAGCAGATTACGGGAGAGGCAATTACGGTGCTGAGCGGAGGAAGCGACGGCATCGATGGCAACAGCGATGCCGTCGGTGCCGTGGTGGATAGCACAACAGTGGAGCGTGCAGCAGCAGTGAGATTTCCTGTAGGGAAGGCACTCGCGGAGTTCGACTCGTACACGCTGCTCTCGCGGCTTGGAGACACGATGACAACCGGGCCGACAGGCAACAATCTGAGGGATCTGCGGGTGCTGCTTGCGCCCTAAGGCTGACGGGATGCCTTGACACCGGTGCAGATGGCAGCGTAAAAATCTCCCATCTATATTTGGGAAATAAGTTACCCATTGGAATTTAAGCGCAGCAATGTCTGCGGGAAAGCGGCTTATGCGATCGATCAACTCATGCGTAACGGCATTTTTGGTTCTATCCACCTCGGCGTTTTCAGCAGCAGGTTTTGCGCAGGCCCCGCCGCCTGCACGTGCTGAGAAGCCGCCAGCTGCTGTCGTTGCGGGGATTCCGGTGAACTACGACGAGGCGAAGGTAGGCACATATACGCTGCCCGATCCGCTGGTACTGGAGAACGGCAAGCCAGTGCGCGATGCGAAGACCTGGTACAGCAAGCGGCGTCCCGAGATTGTGAAGCTGTTTGAAGAAAACCAGTATGGCCGCAGCCCGGGCCGGCCGAAGGACATGAGCTTCGACGTTTTCGATAAGGGGACGCCCGCGTTTGATGGCAAGGCCATTCGCAAGCAGGTGACGATCTATTTTTCAAAAGACAAGACTGGACCGAAGATGGACCTGCTGGTCTATGTCCCGACTGCCGCGCACAAACCGGTTCCCCTGCTGCTGAACATCTCGTTTACTGCGAACTCAAACACGGTAGACGATCCGGGAGTGAAGCCTGGCGAGGTGTGGAACCCGAAGCTGCATAAGCGCGTTCCGGCAGTGAAGGGCAGAGGCTTTGGCAGGATGAATGTCTTGCCCTTGCTGGATGCGGGCTTTGGCGTAGCCACGTTCTACTACGGCGATGTTGATCCGGACGATCCCGAGGGGCTTCCTTATGGCGTGCGTGCTCTTTACATGAAGCCGGGGCAGACGGAGCGCGCGCCGGATGCGTGGGGTTCGATTGCTGCATGGGCATGGGGCATGAGCCGCGCGATGGATTATCTGGAGACGGACAAAGATGTCGATGCGAAGCGCGTAGCGATTACAGGCATCTCGCGGCTGGGTAAGACGGTGATGTGGGCTGGCGCGCACGACACGCGCTTTGCCATGGTGATTGCGAGTTGTTCGGGTGAGGGCGGGGCCGCATTGAGCAGACGAGACTACGGTGAGACGATTGCGCATCTTACCGCGCCTACGCGCTATCCGTATCAGTTCGCGCGCAACTATGCGAAGTACGCGCAGCATGTAGACCAGTTGCCCGTGGATGCGAACATGCTGGTCGCGCTGATCGCTCCACGTCCTCTGCTGTTGCAGACTGGCAACAAGGATTACTGGTCCGACCCGAAGGGCGAGTTTCTTGCCGAGGTTGCGGCTGGACCGGTGTACAAACTGCTGGGCAAGGATGGACTCGACACCGACCAGTGGCCGCCTGCGGGGACACCCATTCTGCACGATCTGGGCTACTTCATGCACGAGGGCGGGCATGGCATGGTGCCCTCTGACTGGAACATCTACCTGGACTTTATGAAGATGCATCTGAAGCCGGGACAGTAGCTGCTGGATTGCAGCGGCTCAGTGTTGGCCGCGATTGCACTTTGCGCAAGTACAAATTCAGTCGGGAGAGAGGCCATGACGAAGTGGCGGAGCTTGATTGTGCCCGTAGCAGTGTGGACGATTGCGGGTGTGCTGTCGTGTCCCGCGCAGCAGCAGACGCCTCACGATGTGCTGGAGCAGGGATTTGCGCATCCGCCTGATTCAGCCAAGCCGCGTACCTGGTGGCATTGGACCAACGGTAATGTCACGCTCGATGGCATCACGAAAGACCTTGAATGGATGCACCGCGTGGGCATCGGGGGATTTCAACTGGTCGATGTGTCCGCCGGCGGTGGACAGACGGTTGACAAGAAGATCTACTTCGGCACGCCGGAGTGGTACGGCGCGGTGCGTCATGCAGCGGAAGAGGGCAAGCGGCTCGGGCTGGAGATGTCCATCTTCAGCTCGCCGGGCTGGAGCGAAGCGGGTGGCCCGTGGGTCAAGCCGGAAGAGGCGATGAAGCGGCTGGTGTGGAGCGAAACAACTTTCGAGGGAGCGCGAAAGATTCACGCGGTACTTCCGATGCCGCCGTCGAACGAAGGGCCGATTCGAGATTTGAGCGTAGGCGGAGCGCGTCGCGGAGCGGGTGCTGCGCAGCCTCCATCGTTCTACCGGGACAGCGTCGTGGTAGCCTATCGCACGCCGCCGGATGCAGCGGATGTGGCGAGTCTGCATCCGAGGGTGACGACGAACGAAGGCCCGATTGACGCAACACCTTTGATGGATGACAACCTGAATACGTCGGTGACGGTGCGTGCGCCAGCCGACGGCTCACCGGCGTGGTTGCAGTTTGAGTTCGCACAGCCCTTCACGGCGCGCGCGCTCTCGCTCGGAAGTCACGGAGGCATTCCTGTAGGCCGCATCCTTGCAAGCAACGATGGCAAGAGCTTCCGCCCCCTTGCAGTGATGCCCGGCCCGCAGGGTTATCACGGTGCGCAGGTGCGCACATTTGCATTTCCTTCGACGACGGCGCGTTTCTTTCGCGTGGAGTTGTCAGGCGCACCTTTGCGGCCGGCCGCTGTGATTGAAGGCGGCCCGGTGTTGCCCGCTCCGGAGTTCACGATCACTGAGGCGATGCTTTACTCGGACGCACGCGTGAATCGATGGGAAGATAAGGGTTCCTTTGGCAGCCTCATGGATGTGTACGACGTTGTTCCAACACCACCTTCCGACCCGAACGCAGAGATTGATCGTGGCAGCGTAATCGACCTGACTGCAAAGATGGCGAAGGACGGCACGCTCGACTGGGACGCGCCTGCCGGACGCTGGACGGTGCTGCGTATGGGCTATGCGCTGACCGGAGCGACAAACCATCCGGCGGTTGCATCAGGAGCAGGTTACGAGGTAGACAAGCTGAACGCGCAGTATGTGAAGCGATACTTCGACGGTTATATGGACCCGATTCTGAAGGGCCTGGGGCCGCTCGCGGGCAGCGAATTGCGCTACATGACCATGGACAGTTGGGAAGCCGGAATGCAGAACTGGACCGACGACATGATCGCGGAGTTCCGGCGGCGCCGCGGTTACGATCCAACGCCGTACCTTCCTGTGCTGGCTGGGCATGTTGTCGGCAGTAATGACCTCAGCGACCGCTTTCTATGGGACTTTCGCCGCACGCTGGCCGATTTGTTTGCCGACGATTTCTACGGCACGATGGAGCAGGAACTGAAGCAGCATGGCATGGGGTCTTACGCGGAAGCGTCAGGTGTGGCGTTGGAGATCCCTGAAGACACGCTGCTTAACAAAAGCCACATCGACGTTCCGATGGCGGAGTTCTGGGTCCATGCACTGCATCCGGAGTCGATGTACTACGTCGATGTGCGCGGCGCTGCTTCAGCCGGTCACGTATACGGCAAGCCAATCATTGCGGCCGAGGCCTTCACCGGGGGAGGCTACGAGTCGCCCTACACGCTCAAGAAGGTTGCCGACTACTGGTTTGCGCAGGGAATCAACCGGCTGGTGTTTCACACTTCCGCTCAGCAGCCAACGGACTCGAAGCCCGGCAACACGATGGTGGGTACACACATCAATCGCAACATCACGTGGGCCGAAGAAGCAGCCCCGTTGATGACCTACATCGCGCGCACCTCGTTCCTGTTGCAGCAGGGACGCTATGTTGCCGATCTGGCCTATCTGCTGCCGGAGGGCGCGCCTTCGACGATGCCATTCTGGGGCGCGGGACTACTGCCTGCTCCGCCCGCGGGCTACAACTACGACTACGTCAACACGGATGTGCTGCTGCACGGCATCTCCGTTGCGGATGATGGCCGGATTACGTTGCCGGATGGCATGAGCTATCGTGCGCTGGTACTGCCTCCAACGCGATGGATGACTCCCGATGTGCTGCGGAAGATTCACGATCTGGTGGAAGCAGGAGCGACGGTCGTTGGCCCGCGCCCGGTATCGTCACCAAGCCTGGCCAGCTACTCGCAGGCGGATATGCACGCGCTAACGAGCGATCTGTGGGGAGACACCGATGGCGTCACGAAGACGCAACAACAGTTCGGCAAGGGCATGGTGGTGTGGGGAGAGTCGCTTGATGCGGTGCTGGCAAAGCTCGATGTCCGACGCGACTTCGATGCCGGTGCACTGCTCGATCACAATATCGCGTGGATTCATCGCCGCGCGGGCGATGCGGACCTGTACTTTGTCGTCAACGAGAAGGATGCCGCCGAAGATGTTGTGGCACGGTTTCGCGTCAGCGGAAAGGCTGCAGAGCTTTGGCATCCAGATACCGGCGCGATGGAGCCAATTAGCTATCGCTTCGGCGAAGGTGTGACTTCTGTTCCTCTGCATCTGAGTGCTCGCGAGTCGGTCTTTGTGGTCTTCCGCCAGAAGACGGAAACAGCGACACGCATGCTCAATCCGCCGGTGAGCACTTCGGTGTTGAGTGTGGCTGGTCCATGGAGCGTCGGTTTCGAACCCGGTCTGGGGGCTCCGTCCGGCGTTATCTCGATGGAGAAGCTGCGCTCGTGGACCGGGGATGCGCGCGAGGGGGTGAAGTATTTCTCCGGAACGGCCATCTACACCAAAGCCTTTCGTGTTCCGGCAATGGCGAAAGGAAGACGATTCGTGCTCGATCTAGGGGAGGTGGGAGATCTGGCGCAGGTGCGGCTGAATGGAAAGGACCTGGGAACGTTGTGGAAGCCGCCGTATCGAATCGATGTGACGGAGACGCTGAAGCCTGGGACGAACGAACTGCGCATTGCCGTGACGAATGAGTGGACGAACCGGCTGATTGGCGATCGTCTGCTGCCGCCGGACAAGCGCATCCTCGCGTCCGGGCCGCCTGTCTTTGCGCGTCGTCCAGCGACGCCCAGCGCCCGGCCGCAACCACCGTCCGTTCCGCCAGCGACTGTACCCGACTGGCGCAACGATGGCTTGTCTCCGCGGATTGGAGGCGCGCACATGGGAGGTTTTTCCATCCTGCCGCAGCAACCGCTCGACTCCGGGCTCATGGGGCCGGTCAGGATCATTGCTGTGACAAATCAGAACTAGCTGGCTTGTTCGTGACGAGTACGCGGTCATGAATCAACGATGAAAGGTAAATGAGTGATGAACATCTTGAACAACACACTGCGCATCGTCAGCACGGCCCTGGGGACTACGATTTGTGCAGGAATCCTTCTTGCATCTCACCCCGCGATGGCGCAGGAGGCTCAGGCAACTCAGGTGAAGTCTGCTGCAATCAATACGGACCCTGCGCTCAGCGAGCGTTTGCACGCGCAGGAGGCCCGTCTGCATTTGCCTGTACCGGCGAATCCGAAGCTGCCGACGCTGTGGCTTGTTGGCGATTCGACGGTGCGCAACGGGCACGGCGATGGTGCAGGAGGGCAGTGGGGATGGGGCGAGCCGCTGGTTTCGTTCTTTGATCCGTCGAAGATCAACGTGGTCAACCGCGCCATTGGTGGGCTGAGCAGTCGCAACTTCATCACTGAAGGACATTGGGCTGAAGACCTTGCGATGATGAAACCGGGCGATGTCGTGCTGATTCAGTTTGGCCACAACGATGGCGGCCCGCTCGACGACCCGGCCCGCGCGCGTGGTTCCATCCCCGGCACGGGCGACGAGACGAAGGAAGTGGACAACCCGGTTCTGAAGATGCACGAGACCGTCCATACCTACGGCTGGTATTTGCGCAAGTATGTGGATGACGCAAAGGCGAAAGGCGTGACGCCAATCATCTGCACACTCATTCCGAGAAAGATATGGAAGGACGGAAAAATTGTTCGCAACGACAATACCTACGCCGGATGGGCGCGCGAGGTAGCGGCTGAAGAGAAGGTTGGACTCATTGACCTGAACAAGCGCATCGCGGACCGGTACGATGCGATGGGCGAAGCCGCGGTTGAGCCACTCTTCGCTGACCCGCACACCCACACATCATGGGCGGGCGCTGAACTGAATGCAGAGGTTGTCGTCGAGGGATTGAAGGCGTTGCCACATGATCCCGTGGCGGAAGACTTTTCAGCGAAGGGGAATGCTCTCGTGGCGAAGTAAGAGAGAAGTTACTTGCAGGCGCTCCGATCAACGACTGATGACCACAGCAGCACTGCGTCGATCGGAGCGTGGCGTTGCTCAGTGAGATTGTCGAACGCGCGGTTGTCAACCGAAAGCAGCGCATACCGCGCACGTGCAATGAACTCATCCGACATCGCCCAGTCAGTATTCGCTGCCACCACTGTGTTTGAGAAGTACTCGTAGCACGGCGAGGAACTCTTTGCAGTAGTACCCTATTTGTTCCGAGCGTCCTCGTATCAGATGGTGAAAACGCGATGAGTTTATCGCCGCTCGTGGCGAAGCCCATTGTTACGCCTGTGTGCCCTTTATGGCATCTGAAATCAGAAGAACATCTGTTGCTGCCCTAAAGAGAACCATTCTCTGCGGAATTCCGGTGTCTGTATTCAGAATCGCGATGCGATTGTTACAGGCCACGCCAAGCGTCTTCCCGCTGTATCCATCGCGATACCATCCGCATCCATCTCGGATAGTGAATCTTCGTCAACTGCCTTATAACTCTGCGTCTGCAATCCGGGCAAAGCGACGGCAAGCAATGTGGCCGTGGGCAACCATCCTCTTGTTGAGCGAACCGTGCAAGGCTTATGTTCATCCACGGGTGGAATGTAGAACGGAGCATTGAAGGCCCTGGGGCGCGTGCGTGACGCGCTCCAGGGAGTGATCACGAGCGTTTGAACAAAGCAGACGCATCAGGCAGTTGCGCCCGCATCTCAGAGCCAATCGAGTTTGCGATGTCTTCCAACGAGGATTTGTCGTCACCCGCCTTGTAGTTGAAAACAACTCCAACGGCCCCAATCGTTTTGTTCGAACGGTCCTTAAGTGCAAACTCGACCTCAAAGCGGTCTCCCTTGGGCGGGACCTCAAGGTTCGGCTTTCCCGTGTGAATACAGCGCATGTCGTCTTCATCGCCAAGCTTCCCGATGCGTCCGAAGTTGGAAGCGATGATTACATTCCTGTGCCCCGGTGGTGTTGCATGAATGGCCAACAGAATGACTTCTGGGTGCTTTGCCAATGCCTCATCTACAAGCTTCTGCGCGAACGGGGCAGGGCTGGTATAAGCAGGATCCATCTCCCTTGCTTCGACTTTGCGCATCCCTGCGACGGCTTCTGTGCGCGTCGTCTGTGATACAAGTCCCAGGCTAAATGCGCAGAACAGCGACGACGTTAAAACAATATGGTGAATTGGTTTCATCAGTCCCTCCGGAAGCCACTATCGTATGCGGGTATGAGAGAGGTTTGAAGCAAAGATGAAGTCTTGTTCTTTCTCACTTCGGGCCGTCCCACCCGAGTTTGCCCATCTCTTCTGCATCGAATTCCGTATCGTGGTCAATTACCTGGGCAGCAGAACCAGCAGAGTCAGGCCAAAGGTTGCCAGCGAGATCAGGAATGTAATCACCATAAAACCCATCATGCGTCGCATCGTAATTCCCGCGATGGCCAGAATCGGCAGAGCGAAGAACGGCTGCAACATATTCGCCACAGACTCTCCCATGGCAACGGCAAGAGTTGTTCCGGCCAGAGAAGCATGAAGATGTTGTGCAGCCGGTACTGCAAATGGTCCCTGGACTGCCCAATGTCCGCCGCCGGAAGGCACAAAAAGCGTAATGACCAGGGAAGTCAGATACGTATAAAACGGCAGTGTATGCGCCGAAGACAACCGGATAAATATCTTTGACAGGACAGCCGCCAGACCAGTGGTTGTCATAATGCCCATCAAGCCGCCGTAGAGTGGATACTGCAAAATCAGTGGGCCGGAGATGCGAGCTGCATGTTTGATGGCCGTAATGTAAGCCAGTGGTCTCCAGTGCAAAATCAGCCCCAGTAGAAACAACACCATGATGACGAGGTTCAGGTCGATTGCGCCACCCGTATGGTGTAGGTCTACAGCGACGGCGAAGAAGCCGAATGCAGCAAGAGCAATATTGAGAACCCATGCATTGTCGAGCTTTGCTCCCGGGGTCTTTCGGGTTTCTGCCGTACTTCGTAGCTGGTCCTCCGCCCGCAGTCTCTCTGGGTCCGCATACACTGAGCGCTCGGCCTTTGGGCCGAGATAACGAAAGGTAATTGGAAGGACGACCAACAGAAAAGCGATGGGGAGGAGATTGGTTTTGGTGAAGACGGTCTCAGTAAGCGGTAAGCCGCGGCCTGTCACCTTTTCGACAATATTGAGCGTAGAGCCGTGCGTGGCTTGCGAGAGCAGGATCGAGCCGGAGAGCCCTTCCGTCGAGATGACAAACCCGCTGTATGCCGCGGCGACCAGCCATCCGAAGTCCACGCGCACGCGCTTGGCGACCTCACGTGCCAGCAGAGCTGCCGTTACCAGACCAAGTCCCCAGTTCAACCATGAGGCCACCATGCCAACCAGCAGGGTCAATGAGATGGCGGACATCGGCGTCGTGGCTGTACCGGCCAGTTTGGCAAGGCATCTATGAATGATGGGTGAGGTTGCAAGTGCGTAGCCTGCGACCAACATGATCACCATCTGAAAAGCAAAGGTGAAGATGGTGAAAACTCCTCCGTACCAGGCGCTGACAATGGTCGAAGGTGTTGCGTTGGGTGCAAACTTCCATGCCAGTGCGGCCCCAAGAAACGTTAGCAGGACCGCGAAGATATATGGGTCCGGCATGATCTTCTCGAACAGAAAAACAAACGTCGAGGTAATACGCCCCAGCAGCGTTTGCTCTGCATCGTGGGATGCTTCGACCATGTCGATCATGTTCGCTCCTGATATGCCACAGTTCAGACCATTGCCTGTACGCGGAATAGTAGACGGTCGGTGCCTTGCGGAACCTGAACCATGCATGAAGTTCGATTCATAGGGATTGTCTATAGACGCGGAGCCTGACTATTTGCGTGCGCATAGACAAATGGTGCGGCGCTTATTGCCTGTGCCAGCGGAAATTCAACGGTGACGACTGTCCCGCTGCCCTCGCTGCTCGTAACGGAGATGTCGGCGTTATGCGCGTTGCAGATTGCCTTTACGATGGAAAGCCCAAGACCCATGCCGCCGGTGCTGCGCGAGCGCGCTTTGTCCGCGCGATAGAAGCGGTCAAAGATGAAGGGAAGCGACGTTTCGGGGATGCCAGGTCCGTTGTCAGCCACCTGTAGCACCGCATGATTTCCCCGAGCCATCACACAGACCCGCACCGTGCCTCCAGACTGGTTGTACTTCATCGCATTATCTACCAGGTTAACGATCACCTGTTTCAGCCGGGTCGGGTTGCCGTTGACTACGACGCAATCCATCGATTCTCCGACGAGAGTGAGGTCGCGCTCCTCGGCCAACAGCTGCATCTGCTCGATGGTACTTGCGGCAAGCCGGTCAAGTTGCACAGAGACGGTTTCCATTTGCTCTCCGCTGTCCAGGTACGCAACAGCCATCAGGCTCTGGACAATCTGCGACATGCGATCGATCTCCTCCAGTGCGCTGCCGATTCCATCCATTGCGGCGACGGTTAACCCAGGCTCCTGAATCGCCTGTTCAAGTTCGCCGCGAATAATGGTGAGCGGCGTTCGCAGTTCGTGCGAGGCGTCGGCAGAGAAGCGATGGTTGTGGTCGAGCGCCTCTTCAAGCCGGTCGATCATACGGTTGAGCGAATTGGCAAGGCGTTGCAGTTCATCGCCCGTGGCGGGTACCGGTAGCCGTTCGCCCATGTGCCCGCGCCCGATGTTCTCTGCTTGTTCCGTCAGCACGGAAACGGGTTTCAAAGGCCTTGTAAAGAGGACATACCCTGCTAGCGCGGCAAGGAATAGCACACACGGGCAGACAGCAAGGAGCACCAGAAAGAGACTATGCAAAACGCGGTTCATCGCATTCAGCGCTGCGCCGGTGATGACGACGAACTTTTCTCCATCGGGCGCAGTGTAGTGATCAACATACTCCAGCACATCGACGCCGGAGTTTGTACGGAACCGCGAGAAGCCCTGAAAGTCATCTGCTGGAAGAGAGACGGAAGCGATTTTCAGCGCCGAGTCACGAAGGTCGGTGGAACGATAAGCTTCGGTTCCGGCATGAAGAATGCGGACAAAATAATCAGCGCTGCCGGAAAAGCTCTCTCGCGTTTCACCCACCGCCCACGATTCGCCCTTACGCCCCCACTGAGAGAGGAACATCGTCTCGATGCTCAGCGACATGGATCGCAGTGTTCGTTGCACGGAGAGGGTGAGGAACTGCCGCACGCCTACGTAAACAGCGATGCTTGAGATGGTCAGTGCGATGGCGAGAAAGCCGGCTGACCAGGCAGTTACGCGAAATCGGAGCGAGACGAATTTCATGCTTCCTGTGTGCCGCGGATCATGTAGCCGGTACCGCGGATAGTGCGGATTAACTTAAGGTTGAAGCCGTCATCGACTTTGCTGCGCAAGTGGCGAACGTATACGTCCACGATGTTCGTAATCCCGTCGAAGCTCTGATCCCAGACGTGCTCGATGATCATGTTGCGCGAGAGCACCCGTTCCGGGTTCTGCATCAAATATTCGAGTAACGAATATTCCTTGGCCGTGAGGTCGATGCGCCGGGAACCGCGCTTGACCTGCTGCGTCAGGCGGTCCAGTTCCAGGTCGCCTACGCGGAGCGTGCTGGAGCGGTTCACTGGCCCCCGCCTCAGAAGCGCCTTCACGCGGACCATCAGTTCTGCGAATGCGAACGGCTTGGTGAGGTAATCGTCCGCTCCTAGATCGAAGAGCTTCACCTTCTCCTGGACCGTGTCGCGCGCGGTCAACACAAGCACCGGCACGAATGAGTTGCGCCTGCGCACGCGCATGAGGAACTCTTCTCCGGAAAGACCAGGCAGCATCAGGTCAAGAATGATCAGGTCATACGGAAATGTTTCGGCGTATTCAAGCCCACCCAGTCCGTCGGAGATGACGTCCACTGCGTAGCGTTCAGCAACCAGCCCTCGCTTCACGAACGCGGAGAGCTTGGGCTCGTCTTCAAGCATCAGGATACGCATAGTGTCTTGGCCTTGCGACAGGCATCGGGTGCGATCTGCGCTGTGCTCATAAAGTTATTCCCGTCCGGTGGAATGAAGCAAAGCTGAAGCTTAAATGAAAAACCGTACATTCTCCGACCTTTGTAGCCCGCGATTATAAATACTTTTTTATCGAGGCTTCAAACCGAGCTCACGGCGCAAACGCAACGTAGTGTTCTGTACCTTTCAAAGGAAGAGACATGACAACTTTGCGCCAAACAATCGCCCTCCTGACACTGTTCACCGCTGGACTCAGCCTTGCCGGGGGCCAGGTAACTCCATCGGTCAAACTCGTGAAGTCCATCCCTTTGGCGGGCTATACGGGCGACTTCGACCACTTTGCCGTAGACGCTGATCGCGGCCGGCTTCTGCTTGCCGCAGAAGACCACGCAACGGTTGAGGTGTTCGACCTGAGAACCCTTGCGCATCTCAGGACGATCGCAGGCTTCGGGGCGCCTCATTCCATCCTTGCGCGTCCGGGATCGAAAACCGTGATTATCACCGATAGCGGGTCGCAGATGTCCACGATACGCGACGCCAATACGCTGGCGATTGAGAAGAAGATTGTGCTGACGCCAGGGGCCGACTCAGCGATGTATGACAGAGCTGCGAACGTCTACTACATCGTTACGGGCGGCAAAGATGTCAACATGCAGACTGCGGAGCTTGATGCGATCAACCCGGACACTGGCGCGAAGCTGGGCTCAGTTGTCTTCCACGACAATCATGTTGAAGCGTTCGACATCGATCCGACCAGTAACAAGCTGTACATCAACCTTACTCAGACAAATAAGCTGGCCGTGGTCGATCGCAAGGCGATGAAGGTTCTGGCAGTTTGGCCTGTGCCGGAGGCACAGCAGAATGCGATGGTCGCACTCGACCCGCAGCAACACCGGTTGTATGTCGTCTGTCGTGCGCCGGGCAAGGTGGTTGTTCTGAGTTCCGACGATGGACATCTCATCGGCACTCAGCCTGCACCGCTCCGCGCCGACCAGGTGCAGTACGATGCTTCCGCGCATCTGCTCTACGTCCCAGGCGGCGAAGGGTGGATGGGTATCTACGATACATCCGACGCCAATCATCTGAAGCTGATTGAGAAGGTCCCGACGGCTCCTGGAGCAAAGACAGGACTGCTGCTGCCTCGTCAGCATCGCCTCTTCCTCGCCGCTTCTCCTGGAGAAACCAAGGCCGTTGCCAAGGTGCTGGTTTTTGATGTGAAGTAGCTCGGATATTGTATTGATTCGTTTTAGCTGACCCCATCCGCAGTCGACCGCGTTATCCTTGTTGAGATATTTGTCTCGATCGAAACAGATCGATGCATTCTGTCTACAAGGAGACGCTGTCTGATGATTAGCCGTTGTTTTGCGAGAGCTGTCCTGTTTGCTTTATCGCTTTCTTCAGTTCTCTACGCCGAAGTCAGACTCCCGCAGATACTCAGCGACCATGCCGTCTTCGAGCGCAACGCGCCGATTCACATCTGGGGTTGGGCTACACCGAATGCGCGCGTCACCATCCGCTTCGACAAGCAGACACGCACGGCCGTGGCCGATGAGGCGGGCGAGTGGAGCGCGTGGCTGATGCCTGAGACAGCAGGCGGCCCGTACACGCTCACGGTCGAAGGCGACGGCGCGACGCTCACGCGCAGCGACATCCTGGTAGGCGACGTGTGGCTCGCCTCCGGGCAGAGCAACATGCAGTTCCCGCTCAGAGGTTTCAGCAACGCTCCGCTTCGCAACGGAGCAGAGGAGATTGCCCACGCAAACCACGCGAAGATCCGCCTGCTGCGCGTGCCGGATACTGGCGCGGATTATCCGCAGGCCGATGTCAACGCGAGCTGGACGGCGTGTACTCCCGAGACTGCCGCGGATTTTTCAGCCGTAGCCTACTTCTTTGGCCGCGAGATCTCCGAGAAGGAAGACGTCCCCGTGGGCCTGATCGACTCTACGTGGGGTGGCACGCCTGCGGACTCATGGGTCTCGATGGACATGCTTGGCACGGACGCAAATCTTCTTCCCGCATTTCACGCGCGCGCCATCTTTGCCGATGAGGAGGTGCGCAGTCAGGAGCTGGATGTGCTGGACAAGGCGGCCAAAGCCGCCGGTAAGCCTGTCTCGATCAGAGACTGGCACCCGAACCAGATCTCATGGCGGCCGGCGGCGCTCTATAACGGCATGATTGCGCCGCTGACGCCGTACACGATCAAGGGCTTCCTCTGGTATCAGGGCGAGACGAACAGCGGCGTGGATCGCTACCTGAACTATTCCGTGCTGTTTCCTGCGCTCATCTCCGACTGGCGCGAGCACTTTGCTCAGGGCGACCTGCCGTTTCTCTACGCACAGATCTCGTCGTTCATCTCTCCGAAGGAGTATTGGGGCGTCGTCCGCGATGCGCAGCGCCGCGCACTCTCGCTGCGCAACACGGCCATGGCGGTCACGATTGACGTAGGCAATCCGAACAACGTTCATCCATCCGACAAGCAGACGGTCGGTGCGCGGATGGCGCTGGCGGCGCGTGCGATGGTTTACGGAGAGAAAGTTGCGTACCAGTCACCATCGTTCCGGCAGGTGACACGCGAACCCGGCGCGCTGCGTGTATGGTTCGATCACGCCCAGGGGCTGACCTCGCGTGGAACGTTGAATGACTTCGAGATTGCTGGCGCAGACCACAAGTTCGTTGCCGCGACCGCAAAAATTGATGGTGAAACCGTAGTCGTCTCAGCCTCGGGTGTTGAGCGACCGGTGTATGTTCGTTATGCGTGGGACAATGCGGCGAAGGGGTCGCTTTACAATGCGGCTGGCCTGCCTGCCGGCACGTTTACCTCGGAAGCCGCGCCCGCATTCTAAGCAATCTTGTGGAGAGGAAGTTGGAGCACCGAGTGGGAATCGAACCCACGAATACTGGTTTTGCAGACCAGCGCGTTAGCCACTTCGCCATCGGTGCCCGTCGTCGAAGGCCGCCCACCAGCGGTCATCAGTAGACTTGGCAGGCCTGTCCTTGCGCTACAAGGCGAAGAACAGGCCCGTTCATTTTGATTCTACCTACTTCGGTTGCGCAGCGGTGCGGATGTACGGCTTCACCGTCTTGAAGCCGGGGAAGAGCTTCGCCGCGTCCTCGTTTGAGACCGCGCCCGAGATGATGATGTCGTCGCCCACGTTCCAGTTCGCAGGGGTCGAGACCTTGTGCTTCGCGGTCAACTGGATCGAGTCCAGCGCGCGCAGAATCTCATTGAAGTTGCGGCCCGTGCTCATCGGGTAGATGAGTTGCAGCTTGATCTGCTTGTCCGGTCCGATGATGAACACGGTGCGGACAGCGGCGTTGTTGGCCGGAGTGCGGCCCTCGGACGTGTTGCCTGCATCGGCTGGCAGCATGTCGTACAGCTTGGCAACCTTCAGCTCCGGGTCGCCGATCATCGGGTAGCCCACCTTGTGGCCGGTGACGTCCTCGATGTCCTTGGCCCATTTCGAGTGGCTCTCAACTGGATCCACGCTCAGGCCCAGAATCTTGGTGCCGCGCTTCTTGAACTCAGGCTCCAGCCCGGCCATCGTGCCCAGCTCGGTCGTGCACACGGGAGTGAAGTCCTTCGGGTGCGAGAACAGGATCGCCCATCCATCTCCAATCCACTCATGAAAATGGATCGGTCCCTGGGTCGTATCTGCGGTGAAATCAGGTGCTACATCGTTTATGCGCAATGACATATCAGCTTCCTCTTTCTTCGGTCTTTGGTATCACTTCACACGACATAAAAAACCCACCCGGCATCTCTCTGGGTGGGTCCTGTACTGCTCGAATCGAAAACTGCCAGCTCGGATTCGCTCAGACGCGCGCCCACGTCCCGCTACAGCAACAGAAGCAGGTCGTGGTGTTCGTGTTGAGCGTCATCGTCATGGCTGAATCTTTGTACCGCAGCCAGCCTTTGGCTAGCATGGAAGCAGTTTGCCCCATTGCGGTGTACCTAAAACCATACGTCCCGGGAGCTTTCATGTCAAATACTGCCGAATCTGCTGCTTCCGCGCAGTTCTGTGCGCACCAGGCTTATGACTATGCACTGGTTGATGTTTTCGCGGAGCGGCCGCTCGAAGGCAATCAGCTTGCCGTCTTCAGCGATGCGCGCGGCCTCTCGACCGAAGAGATGCAGTCGCTCGCGCGCGAGATCAACCTCTCGGAGACTACGTTCATCCTGCCGCGCGATACCGCAACTGAGCGCGAACGCGGCGTTCAGGTTCGCATCTTCACCGTCGCCGAGGAACTGCGCTTCGCCGGACACCCGACACTTGGCACCGCATCATGGCTCTATTGGAACCACCCCACGCTACGAGGAGTAGAAGAAATTACGCTCGATCTTCCCGTCGGCCCCATTCCTGTTCGCTTCCTTCCTCCGCAACCAGAGGAGCCAGGCGTCTTCGCTACCATGAGGCAGAACGATGCGGTCTTCGGTAATGTGCATGACAACCGCGTCGCGCTCGCCGCTGCGCTCGGTCTCACCATCGACGACCTCGATCCTCATCTTCCGGCGCAAACCGTTTCGACGGGAATGCCGTTCTGCATTGTGCCGTTGAAGTCGCTTGATGTTGCGGCACGCCTCGCCATCCCGCAGCACGCTGCTCGCGCGTACATCGAACGGAGTGACGCAAAATTCTTTCACTGCATCACGCGGGCTGCACGCGACTCAGGCGCCGACTGGCACGCGAGAATGCAGTTTTACAACGGAGAAGATCCCGCCACCGGTTCCGCCTCCGGCTGCGCAATCTCCTGGCTGGTGCGTCATGGACTCGCTGCGAGCGGCCAGACAACCATCATCGAACAGGGAATTGAAATGCGCAGACCCAGCCGCATTCACGTAAGTGCGACACTCGAAGACGACCAGGTCACAAAAGTGTGCGTGGGAGGTCGCACCATTCCCGTTGCAAACGGACGATTTTTCCTGCAGTGATGCACGCGATTTCAACAGGCGCGGATTATGAATCTCCAATGAATTCGCGCCGTTCTCAATCAGCGGTGGATGAGCAAGCTCTAATTTGGTGCATCTTCGCCCTAAATTCGCCGTTGCCATTTGCGGCAACTCTTCATACTCTTGGCAAGCGTTGACGACGGCTCGGCAGTCTCGTTGCCCTGTCGCCGGAACGATGTGCTTTCGCCAGTATTACCTACAATTTGAGTAGAGAGACGTCCGGCTGCCCGCAGACGCCGCTCCAAGCGCAACCTTCGCTGCCCGCATACGCAGCCGGGCCGGTTTCTTTTTGTTCCGGAACCTGGCCACGCTGTATCGGCGGCAGGCGGGTTTCCCCTGCGCTACGGGGTCGCATGGCAACCTGCAACGGCAGAGGTCATCTCTCGTACCCCGCGGTCCGGCTGCCATGTGCGCCGTCACCGGTGGAGCTGTTCCCGCCTGGGAGCGGACAGGAGAGGCTTGTCTCTCACGTCTATGCCCTTTCGGAACAGACGACCCACCATGCGCCGGAGAACCCACTCGCCGGCCGAACCGCGGGATAGACGTGAACTGCGCCAGTCCGGCACCAACCGGTCCGGCCAATCCCGCCACGATCCGGCAAGCGTCGTGGAGAAGCGAGCAATCAATGAGGCCCAAGAAGACCATTCTCTGCGTAGACGCCAACGAGCAGGCACTCTCTGTCCGCACCTTTCTGCTTGAGACGCGAGGCTACCGCGTCATCGCAGCGACGGGCGCGCACGATGCTCTCGAAGTGGTTGAACGGTCCGTGCCCGGGTCAATCGACCTTCTTCTCGCGGACCTCATCATGCCCCAGATGGACGGTAACGAACTGGTGCGCCGCGCCAAACAACTCCACCCCGGCCTGCCGTCGATGATCGTCTCCGGCACAGTCAATGCTTACGACCGCGCGCTTCACGCCGACGTCTTTCTGCCCAAAGGCGCCTGTTCATCTGCCGAGATGATCGAGCGCATCCGCGTCCTGGTGGCGCGTAAGCGCGGCCCGAAGAAGGTTATTCCTTCGTCCCTGACACAGAAGCCTGAGGCCGCAGCCTATGCGCAGGCCGCTGCATCATAAAGCTGTCGCGATGTAGATGTTGTTCACTGCACAACTTCCAGCGGGCGATCTATTTTGGCATAGTCGTAGGCTTCTTCGGTCACAGTGGGGACTTCAACGAAATTCTCCGTAAGCGGAGGCGATTGTATCTGCCACTCGAGCCCAGTCGCGCGCCACGGATTCGCACCCGCGACCTTACCGTATTTCAGTGACCAGATGAGATAGATCGCAGGAAGAATATAGCCAAGTGCGAGTACGGATGCGCCCGCCGTGGAGAGGACGTTCAGCACCTGAAACTCCGGCGGATAGGTGTGATAGCGTCGCGGCATCCCCAGGTAGCCAAGAATAAATTGCGGGAAGAAGGTCAGGTTGAAGCCAATGAACAAAATGGCGGCAGCCAGCTTCCCCATCGGCTCCGGATACATTCTGCCTGTCATCTTGGGCCACCAGAAGTGCAGACCCGCCATGTAGGCGCTCACCATGCCGCCAACCATCACGTAATGGAAGTGGGCCACGATGAAGTACGTCTCCGTTAGGTGAATGTCCATGCCCAGCGTGGCGAGCATCACCCCGGTCAGGCCGCCCAGCGTGAAGAGTCCGATAAATCCCAACGCGTACAACATGGGCGTGGCAAACGTGATCGAGCCTTTGTGCATGGTCGCGGACCAGTTGAAGACTTTGATTGCAGAAGGTATCGCGACCAACATGCTGAACAGCGAAAACACCAGCGCCGAATAGTTCGAGATACCCATGATGAACATGTGATGGGCCCAGACGAAGAAGCTGAACAGCGCAATCGCGACTGACGAAAACGCGACCGCGGTATAGCCGAACACGCGCTTTCTGCAAAAGCACGCGACCACTTCCGACAGCACACCCATTCCCGGCAGAATCATTACGTAGACCGCCGGGTGAGAATAAAACCAGAACAGGTGTTGAAACAGAAGCGGGTCGCCTCCCAGTTTTGGATCGAAGACGCCGATGCCGATCGTGCGCTCAAGGACGACCAGCACAAGCGTGATTGCAATCACGGGAGTGGCAAGCACAAAGATGATCGAGGTGGCGTAGTACGACCAGATGAACAGTGGCAGGCGGAACCATGTCAGGCCGGGCGCACGCATCCGGTGAATGGTGACGATGAAGTTGACCCCGGTCAGAATGGATGAGAAGCCCGCGATAAATATCCCCATCGCGGCGCCGACCACGTGGGTGCTCAGATAATGCGTGCTCAGCGGAGTGGTGAACGTCCATCCTGTGTCCACGCCCCCCACGATCATGACATACAACTCGAAACAGCCGCCGAGCATGAACAGATACCAGCTGAAGAGATTGAGACGGGGAAACGCTACATCTTTTGCGCCAACCATCAGCGGTATTAGAAAGTTTCCCAGCACCGCCGGCGCAACTGGCACCAGGAAAAAGAACACCATGATGATGCCATGGGTCGAAAACAGCTTGTTGTATGTGTCGGCCGCGACCAGTTCGCCGCCGGGAGTCAGCAACTCCAGGCGTATCAGCGCTGCAGCCGTGCCGCCGATGCAGAAAAAGAACGTTGTCGCCAGCATGTAAAGGATGGCGATTCGTTTATGGTCGAGCGTCAACAGCCATGACTTCAGGCCATAGCTCTCGCTCAGGTAGTTTCTTGCTGGAATCGACTGTTCTAAGGCTGGCGCAGTAGCCATCACACCCCCGGTTGGGTGATGTCCTAATGTTGAGCTTCTTATCGTGACGAGCTATTCGCTGAGATGTAAATGTTGAATTTAGCGTCTCTGGCTTTCGGATGCAGCCTACGCTTTGGTGGTTGCACATGCTATGACCTGAGTCATAACGCGGAGCTATGCTTCGACCAGCCCATACTTCCGCTGCCACTGTATCTTCAGCCGCTCCCACACAGCCGCGCGTTCTACTTTCGAGATCGTCAGGTCGGTCTGCGAGACAAACTGCGCGGCCTCATGCTTGGCCAACTCCAGCATGGCGCGGTCGCGCAGCAGGTTGGCTACGCGAAACTCCGGCATCCCAGCCTGGCGCGTTCCGAAGAACTCTCCCGGCCCGCGCAGTTGCAAATCAAGTTCGGCCAGGTCGAACCCGTTTTGGGTCGTTACCATCGCATTCAGACGTGCCTCGGCCTGTTCACTCACGCGGCCACCGGTCATCAGGATGCAGTAGCTCTTCGCCGCACCGCGCCCCACACGCCCGCGAAGCTGATGCATCTGCGCCAGCCCGAACCGCTCTGCGTGTTCAATCACCATGATGGACGCATTCGGCACATCCACGCCGACCTCAACGACCGTCGTAGCGACCAGCACATCAATCTCTCCGCGCTGAAACCGCCGCATCACCACTTCCTTGTCATCCGCGCTGAGACGACCGTGCAGCAACCCCAGCCGCAGTCCCGCCAGCGCGCCCGTGCGCAACTGCTCATACATGTCCGTGGCAGCACGCAGAGCGGGTTTTGGCGCGAACAAAGCCGGCGTCTTCACGGCCTTTGTCTTTGCGTTTCTTTTTGTATTTCCATTCCGCGGCGGAGCGTAGGAATCTGCTTTTTCCGCCGATGCGCTCTCTTCATCCTTTGGAAAGTCCAGCTCTGGCTGGTCGTCTCGCGCGCCTTCAATCACGGGATAGACGATGTACGCCTGCCGCCCTTCGGCAACTTGCTTGCGCACAAAGCTCCAGACATCCTCCGCGCGCTCTTCGGGGGTGCGCCGCGTCACGACAGGGGTCCTTCCTGGCGGCAGTTCGTCGATCACGCTTGCGTCGAGATCGCCGTAAAGCGTCAGTGCGAGCGTTCGCGGAATCGGCGTGGCCGTCATCACCAGCACATCCGGATCGAGTGCCGTGTCCTTCTTCATCAGCCTGAACCGCTGCTCGACGCCGAAGCGATGCTGCTCATCTACAATCACCAGCCCCAGGTTGGCGAAGTCCACTTTGTCTTCAATCAGCGCGTGCGTGCCAATCGCCAGGTCCGTCTCTCCGCGAAAGACCCTACCCCGCGCCTCGCGTTTTGCCGCGTCGTCCAGCGACCCAGTCAGCAGCGTGACGCGATACGGCCTGCCCGTGCGTGGTGAGACCGCCTCGCCCAACAGCTTGCGCGCCGAAAGATAATGCTGCGTCGCCAGAATCTCGGTCGGGGCCATCATCGCCGCCTGATAGCCGTTCTCAATCGCCACCAGCGCCGCCTGCATAGCGACGATGGTCTTTCCCGAGCCGACATCGCCCTGTAGCAGACGCCGCATCGGGCGAGGCTTGCGCATATCGTCCACAATCTCGCCCAGCACGCGCTTCTGCGCTGCCGTGGGATGAAACGGCAGCACCTGCTTGAGCGCCTCGCGGACTCCGGGACCAGTTGCGAATGCCGTACCCTCCCGCTCGCGCATCCGACGCCGCTTCAGCTCCAGTCCAAGCTCCAGATAGAACAGTTCCTCGAAGATAAGCCTGCGATGCCCCGGCGTCGTCACCGACATCAGTTCCACCATCGGCGTTCCGGCTTCGGGAAAATGCACGGCTCGCAGCGCAGCCAGTCGTCCGGGCAATCCCAGCCGTTCCAGCATCCCCGCAGGCAACGTCTCTAACGTCGCATCCTCTTCATTTCCATTCAGCGTTCTATTTGTATTTCCACTCCGCAGCGGAGCGGAGGAATCTGCTTTTCTCTCCGAAGTTTCCAGATCCTCGAAGATCGACCAGATCACACGACGCAGCCACTTCGAGCTGAGCTTTGCGCCGCGCGTCGTCGTGCCGCCCAGCGACTCATACACCGGCACAATCCGCCCCACTTCAAGCGAAGCGAACTCCGCCTCCGGCCCGCCATGTTCGGGCAGAATCTCCCATTGCGGCTGAATCATCTTCAGCTTGCCCGCGCTCGAGCGCGAGGCGTCGAGCCTTCCGTAAAGCGCCACCATCTGGCCCACGCGAAATGTGTCTCGCAGATAGCTCCCGTGAAACCACATGCACTTTACCGAGCTGAGCCCCTGCCCCACGGTCATCTCGAACAGCGGCATCCGCTTCGTGTAGAGCAACGCAGACCCGCGCACCTCGCCGATGACCGAAGCCACCGTCCCCGCCTGCAACTGGCCAATCGGGATAGGATTCAGACGGTCTTCATAGCGAAAAGGAAGATGGTACAGCAAGTCTTCGACGGTCTCGACGCCGCGTTTGGCCAGCTCCGCCGCCACGCGCTCCCCAATGCGCTTCACCAGCCTGATCGGTGTAGAAAGTTCAAGCACAACCCGATGCTATCAAGCTCCGCGTCGGACAACTATTTCGCGGCCGGTTGCGAGGCGAGCCATTTGTTGAAGGAGACCGTGAAGGAAAAGAGCTGCTTTTTGCCGTCGAGGGTGTGGACTTCCTTGACATAGAGTGAGGCGTTTTTGAGCGGCGGGTCATCGAGGCCGCGCACGTCATAGAAGAGATAGCCGCCGAGGGTCGAGTGCGCGTTGACCACCGTGCCCTGAAAGCCGAAGTCGTCCTCATCCTGAGTGATTTTTTTATCGACCGGCGCATGGTGGATCGTGATGGGCGTCATTGGAATGTGGGTACCGGCAACGCTCTTAAGCGTGAACAGGCGGCGGTTGATGTCCTCTTCTGTGGCGGCGGGGATGACCTGGTTCGAGGCCGAAATGAGCTGGATGCGTGCGTCGTTGAGCGAAAGTGCCGTGTCGCCGTCGTTGGTAAAGACAACTCGGATGGGGATAAACCCATGCTGGATATAGGGCAGACGGAAGAAGTCGCAGTCCTTGGGGTCGTTGCAAGGGTCGGCGGCCACAGTGACTTTCTCGTTGGGGTGCGTGTCGAATGCAGCGTACTGAGCGGCAGGCTTGGCGGGCGGGGCCTTCTTTTCGCGGGCCTGCAACGGCGTTGCGGCGAGCGCGAGGACGGCGGCGAGGAGCAGAATCGTGCGGATCGTGTAGGACTTCATGGCCAGGTTGATTATCATCTTGGCTGACGCATGAGGCAAAGCGAGGTTAGCCGAGGGTGATGATGCTGGCGTATAGCGTGCTGCTGGCGGCGGTGCTGGTGGTGGGCGCTCCGTACTGGCTGGTGCGCATGGCGACGAGCGGGCGGTATCGCGCCGGGCTGCTGGGACGGTTGGGGTTTGTGCCCCGCGCCGTGCGGGAGGCTGTGGCCGGCCGGCAGGTCGTCTGGATCCACGCGGTGTCAGTAGGCGAGGTCATGGCCGCGACCTCGCTGGTGCGCGAGCTGCGGGCGGCGCTGCCTGGGTGGGTGGTGGCCGTCTCGACGACAACGGCAACGGGGCAAAAACTCGCACGGGAAAGATTTCGAGATGCTCCGGTGTTTTATCTGCCGCTGGATTTTAAGTTTGCCGTCAGGCGGTATCTGGCGGCGCTGCGGCCGCGAATGGTCGTCCTGATGGAGAGCGAGCTTTGGCCGCGCCTGATCCAGCAGTGCGAGCAGGACGGGATTGCGCTGGCGGTGGTGAACGCGCGCGTCTCGGACCGGTCGCTCCCCAGGTATTTGTGGCTGCGAAAGCTGTGGCGGCCGCTGTTGGATCGGGTGTCGCTCTACCTGGCGCAGAGCGCGGAGAACGCCGAGCGGCTCGAGCGCATTGGCGCTCTGGCAGATCGGGTGCGGGTGGCAGGCAATCTGAAGTACGACATCCGCGTCAGCGGCGAAAGCGATCTGACGGCGATGCTGCGCAAGCGGCTTCCTGAAGGTTCGCCGGTGCTCGTCTGCGGAAGCACGCTGGAAGGCGAAGAGCGGATGTTGCTGGAGGCATGGCCTCACATGCTCGCGGCAGAGCCAAACTCCGTGATGGTCTTGGCTCCGCGACATCCGGATCGCTTTGCGGCGGTCTGGGCGCAGGTCGCGGAGAGCGGATTTTCCTGCGTCCGGGCAAGTGAATTTCTCGCAGATCCAACCGATATGCACGGAGGGAGTATCTTTCTTCTCGACACGATTGGCGATCTGGCCTCGATGTACTCACTCGGCACTGCGGCATTTGTGGGCGGAAGCCTGGTGGCCAAGGGTGGGCACAACCCGCTGGAGCCGGCGCGATTTGGCGTTCCAGTCGTTATGGGGCCTTCGTTTGAGAACTTCCGCGAGATCGTAGCCGAGATGCGGGTCGAGGACGCAATACGAGTGGTCTCGCCCGCAACTCTGGGCGACACGCTGGTTGCGCTGCTCAATGACAACAGCGAAGCGCAGGCGATGGGCGAGCGCGGACGCCGGGTGTTTGAGGCCGAGTCCGGCGCAACGGCGCGCACCATGGAGGCATTGATGACGTTGTTGAACGAGAGGGCGGTGAACGCGCAATGAAGATTCGCAGACCGCTGCTCCTGCCGTTTGCGCCCGTCTACCGGGCTGCGCTGGCGCTGAAGACGCAGATGTTCCGCTGGGGCTGGCTCAACCGCGAGCGGTTGGAGAGCCCCGTCATCAGCGTGGGAAGCGTTTCGGCTGGCGGCGCAGGCAAGACCCCCGTGGTGCTGATGCTGGCGACGATGTTGCGTCACCGTGGCTATGCGGTGCGAATCCTGACACGCGGATATGGCCGCAGCGCGACCACGGTCGAGCGTGTCGAGCCGTTTGACGACCCCGGCTGGCACGGCGATGAGCCGGTGCTCCTCGCACAGCGATCGGGTGTACCCGTGTTTGTCGGCGCCGAGCGGTACAAGGCGGGATTGCTGGCCGAGCAGAGCGAGCCTTCGGAGAAGACGATGGTGCATCTGCTCGACGACGGCTTTCAGCACCGGCAACTGGCGCGGGACGTCGATATTGTCCTGTTGACGAAGGAGGATGTGGAGGACAGACTGCTGCCTGCCGGAAACCTGCGCGAGCCGCTCACTACCGTCGCCAAAGCAGACGTGCTCATTCTGCGCGAAGAAGAGGTGGATGCGCTGCACGGGTTTGTGGAGGACATGACACGTGGTGGAAGCGGGCCCGCGGTGTGGGTCATCCGCCGAACGCTGAGTCTGGGTGAAGGTGGTGAAGTCGCACTGCCGACCATGCCGCTGGCATTTTGCGGCATCGCCCGGCCGGAGAGCTTCGAGAAGATGCTCAAGGGGCAAGGATACGAGCCAACCGCGATGGTCGTATTCCCCGACCACCATCCATACAGCGAACGCGATGTGCAGGCTCTGCTCGATCGGGCGCGAGCGTGTGGAGCAAATGGATTCGTGACCACGGAGAAAGACGCGGTGAAGCTGGCCCCGCCGATGCGCGAACGGCTGGAGGCCATCGGGCCAATCGTCGTAGCGCGGCTGAACGTCGAGTTGCTGGAAGAGAAAGACGCGCTGGTGCAACTGGTGACGATGGTGGGCGGACTCGATCGGCGTCGGCGCTGATGCGCATGAGAAAATGGCAGATTGACGACACTATCCCAACTTGCTGACGCTGGACCGCCGCCTCGTGTGCTGATCGTGCGCATGGGCGCGATGGGCGACGTGCTCCATGCCATGCCTGCCGTGACGGCGCTGCGCGAGTTGCGGCCCGATGCGTCGATCGGCTGGGTCATCGAGCCGCGCTGGCTGCCGCTCTTGCGAACAAGCGACGCGGACACGCGCGGCGATGCAATGCCTCTGGTGGATACGACGTATCTGGCGGCCTCGCGTGAATGGAAGCGGCATCCTCTCTCTCCCGAGACGTTGGCGAGCATCGCCGTGCTCAAGCGCGTGCTGTGCGCGGAACACTTCGACCTCTGTGTAGACATGCAGGGCCTGATTCGTACAGCCGTCGTTGGGAAGATGGCAGGCGCTCAAAAGTTTGTCGGTCGCGCGATGCCGCGCGAGGCCCCGGCGCGCTGGCTGTATGGCGAGCGCGTACAGACAACGGCCCCGCATGTGATCGAGCAGGGATGCGAATTACTCGGTGCGGCCGCAGGCGCGGCGTTGAAACCCGCATCGATCCGCCTGCCGGTCGATGAAGCAGCCGAGGCCTCGCTGACAAAAAAACTTGGGGGCGATGTGCCGTTCGTTTTTCTTGCTCCCACGGCCGGGTGGGGCGCGAAGGAGTGGCCTGCCAGCCGGTATGGTGCCGTGGCGTCAGAGCTGGCGCGTGCAGGATTTCGTGTGCTGGTCAACGCATCTTCGCATGAAGACGCAACAGCTCAGGCTGTCGTTCAGGCAAGCGGCGGCGCGGCTTCTGCGATACCGTGCACAATGCCGGAGCTGATTGCACTCGCCCGGCGTACCGCGCTGGTCATTGCGGGCGACACCGGCCCACTGCATCTTGCGGCGGCGTTTGGCAGACCGGTCGTCGGACTCTACGGGCCTACCGATCCGGCGCGCACCGGGCCGTATGCAACGCAGTCGCGCGTGCTGCGGCACGCCTCAAGCGAGACCAACCACTCACGCCACTCTTCCACTGAAGCCGGGTTGATGCAGATTACGGTGGACGAGGTGGTCGAGGCAGCATTCGAGCTTTTGCGGGGCGGAGAGGATAGAGTAGTCGAGTGAGCGAACGGACAAAATGGCAGAAGATCGCCCGGCGCATCCGCGTGCCGTTGGGATTCGTATTTGCTGTTGTGTTTCTGTGGCTGGCGCGGCCCACGTGGCAGACGATGCTCGTGAGCCTCGTGCTCGTAGCGCCGGGCGTCTGGCTGCGCGGCTACGCGGCGGGCTATGTGCGCAAAAACGCCGAGCTGACCCGCACCGGTCCCTACGCCCATACGCGCAACCCGCTCTATCTGGGGTCGATGATGATCGCTTTCGGGTTTGCACTCGCAGCGTGGAGCTGGATCATTCTCCTCGCGCTGGCGATTCTGTTTGCGGCAATCTATCTGCCGACCATCCGTTCGGAAGAGGCCTTTTTGCGCGAACACTTTGCAGGATTCGACGAGTATGCGAGCAAGGTACCGCGTCTTCTGCCCCGGTTGACGGCCGCGAAGACCACCGACGAAGCGGGAAGCTTTTCGCGGAAGCTTTATCTGCATCACCGCGAGTACAATGCCTGTATGGGAGCCATCGCCATCTATGCGGCGCTGGCGGCGCGGCTGCTGTTTTTGAAATGGTAGCGACCCACAACTCCAAACCTGCGAGCGGCCCTCTGTCCACGCATAAACCGATTCTGTTCTCCATCGTGATTGTCCTGCTGACGGCACTGCCGGGCGGGAGACACATCTCCGCGCAGCAACAGATGCAGCCGCAGGTGCAGCGGCCCAGCCAGATTCCCGTCTTGCAACCTCCTCCCCAGGGCTTTACCTATCCCGAACGGCAGACGCTGATCTACAGCGTGGACTGGCGCGTATTCACGGCGGGTACGGCGGTCTTTCACCTGGAGCGGCAGGGCGACGTGCAGAAGATTACCGCCTCGGGCGACTCCGTTGGCGCCGTGACCATGCTCTTTCCCGTCGTCGATAGCTTCCAGGCCGGGTTCAACACAAAGACCGGCTGCTCGACCGGCTTCAGTAAACAGTTGCTCGAAGGTCGCCGCCGCGTTTCAAGCGATCTCACCTTCGACTACGCTGCGGGCAAGCAGCATCAAGTGGAACGCAACCTGGTCAAAGGCACGCAGAAGGAGCAGACGGCCTCGATTCCTGCCTGCGTTACCGATTCGCTCTCTGCCATCTTCTACGCAGCCTCACAGCCGATGATCGTCGGGCAGAGCTTCAAGTTCCCGCTGGCCGACTCCATGCGCACCGTCACCGTCACGATGAAGGTCGAAGCCAGGGAAGAGATCAAGACGCCAGCCGGCACATTCCAGACCATCCGCGTGCAGCCTACCGCCGATGAGGGCGTCGTCAAAAACCGAGGCAATATCTGGATCTGGTATACCGACGACGCACGCCACATGCCGGTGCAGATGCGGGCTCGGCTGTTTTGGGGAACCATTACAGCCCACCTGCAATCGTATGATGCGAAGTGAACGGGGGCCCTATGACAGCATTGCCGAAAGATCCTGAAGAGTTTGTGACCGTGAAGGAATTCATTGAGCCGATCGAAGCGCAGATGGCCAAGAGCGTGCTCGAATCCGCTGGCGTGGAGTGTTTTCTTCTGAGCGAGAACACAAACAGCCTGCTCAGCGCCGCTTTCTACGCACAGTTGCAGGTGCATAAGAAAGACGAGGCCGATGCCCTCGCAATTCTCGATGCGCCTGACGAAGATGTCGTTGACCCGCAGGTAGACAACGATGAGTAATCCTCGAAAGTCGCGTGCGGTCGTGTGCCTGTCGGGCGGCATGGACTCCTGCGTATGCGCGGCCCTGGCAGCACGAGACCACGAAGTCTACGCGGTCCACTTCGGCTACGGCCAGCGAACCGAAGCCCGAGAGCTGCACTCGGCTGAGGCCGTCGCCCATCTGGTTGGCGTCAGGGAATTCATGCACCTGAAGATGGACCTGTTCCGCAGAATCGGCGGCTCGGCCCTGACCGACCCTGGGATTGCCGTACCTCAGGCCCCCGTCGAGGAAGCGGCGATTGGCGCAGAAATCCCGGTGACGTATGTGCCCTTCCGCAACGCGCACTTTCTTTCGGCAGGGGTAAGCTGGGCCGAAGTCCTGGGGGCAAAAAAAGTCTTCATCGGCGCGGTCGAGCAGGATAGCTCCGGATACCCCGACTGCCGCCCAGCCTACTACGACGCCTTCAACCGCCTCATCGAGACAGGCACAAAAGACGGAGACATCCGCGTCGTAACTCCCCTGATTGCTATGCGTAAAAGCGAAATCGTGCGGCTGGGAGTTGAACTAGGCGCGCCATTCCATGTAAGTTGGTCTTGCTATTCCGGCGAGGACGAGGCCTGCGGCCTATGCGAGAGCTGTGTATTGCGCCTGAGGGCGTTCCGCGAGGCGGGTTCATCGGACCCGATTCCGTATGCGGCCCGGTAACGCCGCTGGTTGCATCAAAGTTTTTGTTTTTGTGAACGGCAGTTTTGAAGGTTTTAGACACGAGCCCCGCTGGATGGGGCAGGAGAAGAGAGCATGAAACGGACTGAATGGAAGGTAGGCGGCACACTGGTTGCATGTCTGCTGACAATCTTTGCGCTGGCGCTGCCGGCAAACGTGAAGGCGCAGTCGGGAACGGCGAGCATACACGGCCACGTGAACAACCCCGCGGGCCAGGCCCTCAACTCTGGCGACGTCAAGCTGACCACGGACCGAACATCCCAGACCAACGATCGCAAGTATGCCTACACCTTCGCAATCGATGCAAACGGCGACTACAAGGGCTCGGGCATTGCTCCGGGAAACTATGTCGTGGTGGTCTTTCAGGGCGCCAAGAGCATCGACTTCAACGACAATGTGAACCTCGCAGCGAATGACGACAAGGTCGTGAACTTCGATATGTCGCGTGCTGAGTACGTCGCCAAAATGACTCCCGAGGAGCGGAAGCAGCTTGAGGAGTACAAGAAGAAGAATGCTGAAGTGATGGCCGCCAACTCGCAGATCAAGAACCTGAACGCAGAACTGATTCAGGCGCGTGCCGACACGAAGGCCGGTAACTTCGACGAAGCCATCAAACTGATGCAGAACGCTACGACCGCCAAGCCCGACGAGCCAATCCTGTGGATTGCTCTCGGAGATGCACAGCTCGGCAGCGCGGATGCCGCGGCCAAAGCAGCGCGAGCGGCCGGCACTCCGTCTACTGATCCATCCATCCAGCAGAAGTACGGTGACGCGGCGGCCTCCTACAAGAAAGGCATCGACCTGAACGCAGCCTCGAAGAAGCCCAGCGTGGAGACGGCTGCGGTGGCCTACAACCAGCTTGGCCAGGCCTACGGCAAGCAGGGCGACGCCAAGAATGCGTCCGACGCCTACGAATCCGCCGCAAAGGCGCAGCCGGCCAGCGCGGGCATGTACTACTACAACGAAGCCGCCACGTTCTACAACGCCGGCAAACTGGATGAGGCTGCGGCAGCCGCAGACAAGGCGATTGCGGTCGATCCGAATCGGGCGGATACCTACTTCATCAAGGGACAGGCGCTGATTCCAAAGGCGACCGTGGACCCGAAGACGCAGAAGATTGTGCCGCCGCCGGGATGTGTCGAGGCGTATCAGAAGTATCTGGCACTTGCGCCGGACGGCCCCCACGCAGCGGATGTGAAGGGCATTCTGCAAGGCATCGGCCAGACCATCGAGTCCAGCTATAAGGCAGGCAGAAAGAAGAAGTAGGCACATACGCAGGAAGGCTCCGGGCTGAATGCCCGGGGCCTTTTTTGCTTGAGGGGAAGCATGAGCGAATACGTTGCCAGCTTCGACGAGGCGCAGGAGATGGTGCAGCGCGAAGCGTCGCACGCTGGATGCATGAAAGCCGAATCGAGGTCCCTGCTCGATTGCGCGGGCCGCGTGCTGGCAGAAGACCTCGTGGCCGACCGCGATCAGCCTCCATTTCCGCGCTCGGCCCGGGACGGCTTTGCCGTTCGCTTCGCCGAGGCCGCCGCCGGGGCAAACCTCACCGTCGTGGGGCTGATTCGAGCTGGTGAGGTGTGGAGCGGCGCACCTTTGGCAAGCGGCACAGCGATTGAGATCATGACCGGTGCACCCGTGCCTGAGGGAGCCGACGCCGTCGTGATGGTGGAGCACATCGAGCACCCGACCCCGAACCAAATCTGTCTGATAGCTGGACGCTCGGTGCGGGAGGGAGAGAACATCGTGCCGCGCGGGTGCGAGGCATGCGCTGGCGAGGCGGTACTCGGCGCAGGCACTGTGCTCGGTGCTGCCGAGATCGCTCTGGCGGCTGCCTGCGGACGCACGACACTCACAGTGTTCCGCAAACCAAAAGTGGCGATCGTTGCCACAGGTGACGAACTCGTGGAACTGGACGCCGTACCCGAGCCCCACCAGATTCGCAACTCGAACAGCTACGCGCTGGCTGCGCTGGTGGCCGAATCAGGAGGCGAAGCAGTCCGGCTGCCCATCGCCCCAGACCGGCGAGAGGCGGTTGAGGAAGCAATTCGCCAGGCAGGAGAATGCGACCTCCTGCTGCTTTCGGGCGGCGTCTCGATGGGCAAGTACGACCTGGTCGAGGAGGTGCTGCTCGCGCTCGGCGCGGAGTTCTTCTTCACCGGCGTGAAGATGCAGCCGGGCAAGCCTGTAGTCTTTGGCCGTTTTGCCAAAAGCGAAGCGGCAACGGCACAGTACTTCTTCGGGCTGCCTGGAAATCCGGTCTCGACGCAGGTGACGTTCCACTGCTTTGTAGCGCCCCTGCTCCGGGCGATGCAAGGCGCAACGGTGTACGGGCCGCAATTCGCGCAGGCGACGCTTGGCGAAGACATCGCAGGAAAACCGGGCCTGATGCGGGTGTTGCCTGCCTGGCTCAGGGCGAGCCGCGCGAAGCCCGAGGTGAAGCTGGTCCCATGGCAGGGCTCGGGTGATCTGGTGTCGAACGCCCATGCGAACTGCTACGCCGTACTGCCGCCGGACCGCGAACGGTTTGCCGCAGGAGATGTGATTACGGTGCTCTTGCGATAGGCTCTTTGCATGGAGAAGCTCTCTCACTACGATGAAGCCGGCGAAGCCCACATGGTGGACGTAAGCAGCAAAACCGCGACGCGGCGCGAGGCAGTAGCCCGCGCATTTGTTGAGCTGTCAGAAGCCGTTCTCGCCGCCCTGCCTCGCAACCCAAAGGGCAACCCGCTTGAGGTCGCTCGGTTTGCGGGTATTCAGGCCGCGAAGAAGACGGCCGACCTGATTCCGATGTGCCATCCGCTGGCCCTGAGCTTCGTGGATGTCACAGCGCGAGTGGTTGCCGATGGCGTGGAAATCGAGTCGACCGCAGCCACCGTGGCCGGGACCGGCGTCGAGATGGAGGCAATGGTAGCCGCATCCGTCGCCGCGCTCACGGTCTACGACATGACCAAGGCGCTCGACAAGGGAATCCGCATCCGCGAGGTCGCGCTGGTGCGCAAGAGCGGTGGCAAAAGCGGCGACTACTCGCGCAAATAAATCTGTTCAAAAAATCGACCCTGAGATACCCTCATCGCACCCCGTTATGCGAGTTCTCTCAGCCGCCGAAGCCATCACGCCAGCCATCGACCGCGCCAAGGCGCTGCTCCAGCCATTTGTTTTAGGGCGATGGCTCAAACTCGGCCTCGTCGCCCTGATTGCCGAGATGAGTGGGCAGTTCGCCTTCCCGCCTGTCGGAGGGAGCCAACCGCGGCATCACTTCGATATGCCCTTATCCGGCGCGGTGGGGGAGGCGGCCATACTCGGAATCGCGCTGATTGTCGTCCTCGGCCTTATCGTGTCGCTGGTGCTGTTCTACCTGGGGTCGCGGATGCAACTGGTCCTGATGGACCTCGTCGCCACGCGCACCACGCTGGTCGCGCCTGCATGGCATCGCACAGCATCAAGAACCTGGCGCTGGATTGGCCTCAAGGTCGTATTTTTTATCGCAGCTTGCGCGGTGATAGGTGCTCTCGGTGCCGTATCGATCATTTTCTTCATTCGCTTGATGCCCGCTGGCAATCACCAACCGCCTTCGGCTGCTTTCTTCGGCAGCTTCGCCCTCTTCTTCGTGGCAATCTTGCTGGCTGTGTTCCTTGTAGTGACTGTATTCTGGTTCCTACGCGACTTTGTGCTCCCCTTCATCCTCTTCGGGGATGCGCGCCCGGGCGACGCTCTGCGCAACGCAATCGACATTGCCCGCCGCGAACCCGGCGGCGTGTTCTTCTACTTCTTCATGAAATTCGTTCTCATGCTCGTCGCCGGAATCGCCGGTGAACTATGCTTCGTACTTGCAGTGCTTGCCTTTGGCATTCCAACCGGAGCCATCGGAACGGCGATGTGGTTCCTGCTGCGCCACTCCGGCTTTGTGGTCAGGACTCTTATGTACGGAGGCTTCGCCCTGCTTGGCGTCATCTTTCTGACTGGGATGGTCTGTTCCATCCTGTGTATCTCGGCAGTCGTACTCATCTTCTACCAGAGCTACGCGCTCTACTTCCTCGGAGGCCGCTACCCGCAGCTTGGCAACCTGCTCGAACCGCCGCCTCCGCCGATGATGGCTCCGGAGCCTTTGCTGAATCCATCGTGATGCACGGACTTCACTCCGCCTTCTTCTTTTTCCGCGCCTTCACCTTGAACCATATCGGCGAGCCGATGAATCCGAAGCTCTCCCGAATCTGATTTGCCAGAAAACGCTCAAACGCAAAGTGCAGCTTCACGTCCTTGTCGGTGAAGAGCACAAACGTGGGCGGAGCGACCGCAGCCTGCGTCATGTAGTAAATCCTGACGCGTCTATTCATCGGCACGCTGGCGCGCTGAAAGTCCACGCGCTCCAGAAAACGGTTCATCTGGCCGGTCGTGACGCGCTTGCGGCGCTCGCGTGCCACTAACTCCACCTTCTTGAAGACCTGATCAATGTTCTTGCCATCGGCGGCGGAAATGAACAGCAGCGGCGCATAGTCCAGATACTTCAGTGCGTCGCGCACCTGCTGTTCGTAGACCTTCTGGTTCGCCGGAGGCTTACCGTCGAAGAGGCGCATCCCGTCCGCGCCGGTCTTCGTCATCAGGTCCCATTTGTTCACGACGATAATGACGCTGCGCCCGCTCTCATGCGCATAACCGCCAATGTTGGCGTCCAACGCAGCCACGCCTTCGGTCGCGTCGATGACCAGAAGCGACACATCCGCTGCTTCCAGATGTTTGCGCGCCATGATGACCGAGAGCTTCTCCGCCATCAGCTTCGTCTTGCCTTTGCGCCGAATGCCAGCGGTATCGACAAACCGGAACGTATGACCACCACGCTCGACCACCTCATCCACAGCATCGCGCGTCGTTCCGGCAATCGGCGACACGATAGCGCGGCTCGTTCCGGTCAACGCGTTCAGCAGCGTGCTCTTGCCAACATTCGGACGCCCGATGATGGCAATCTTTGTCTCGCGGCTCTCGTATTCGCCATGCGAACGCAGCCGACGGACGCGCTTCGCGGCAGGATCGACCGAAAAGTCGGGGCCATCCTCATCTTCAGCGGCCTCATCATTGCCTGTCAGCATCGTCTCCGGCTCTTCGAGGTCCACTTCGGGCAATACGGCAAACACAGCGTCGAGTAAATCGCCGATGCCAGATCCGTGTTCCGCCGAAATAGGCAGCACGTTGCGAAAACCCAGACGGCGGAAGTTCTCCGCACCGGCCAGCATCGCATCGGTGTCCATCTTGTTGACCGCCAGAAACACCGGCTTGCCGCCCCGCAGCAGCAGACGCGCCAGCTCCATGTCGGGCGAAGCCAACTCCGTCCTGCCATCCACGACCATCACAATCGCGTCGGCCTCGTCGAGCGCCACCTGCGCCTGGCGGAAGATCTCCGCCGGAATCAGCGCCTCGTCATCTGGAATAACGCCGCCCGTATCGACGATGCGCGCGTCGCGATTCATCCATTCAATCTCGCCATAAATGCGGTCACGCGTAATTCCCGGCTCGTCGCCCACGATGGAGCGCCGCGACCCGGTCAGCCGATTGAACAGCGTGGACTTGCCCACGTTGGGCCGCCCACAGACTGCAATCAGCGGCAGTTCACGCGCATCTGCACGCTCAGTCGCGGTCGCCATCTGCGAAGCCAGCAACTCCACCTCGCGCCAGTCCCGCTCTTCGGAGGCAGTAGAAGAGTTGGCCGCAAAGCCGTCAGGAGTTGTCATCCGCCCGCGCTGCGGGAAGCCCCGTTTTTCTCCAGCCTGCCCACGGTCTCCACCAAGCGTCACCCGCCGCTCTTTATCAGGAGACTTCTTGCCCGCCCGTGCGGCCTTCTCCGCCGCCGCACGTTTGGTCGAAAGCACCTTCCGTTTGCGGGGATCGACTGCCCCTGTCGTAGGAGCGATCTTCGGCGCGCGCCCCTTCTTAGGCCGCGTACTCGCCTGCCTGTGCTTCTTGCCTAGCCTTTTTTTGCCGTCTCGTTGGGCCACGGAACGTCCAGCTTTCTGCCGCGCACCATTCGGTGGCCTGGCGAACTACGCTAAATCTTCGCTACCGTGTCTATTATAGAAACAGCGCGGCTCTCTTCATTGCCAGAAGTTGCACAAACTTACCTTGTCTACCGATGTGTCCATCTCGATTGTGCCCGTCCCGCAGGAGAAGCTGCCGAATCTTCACGATTTCTTCTCCCCCGGCGGCATCCTCTCACAGTCGGCGTTGGCGTTTGAACATCGCAAAGGGCAGTACGAGATGGCCCGGGCCATCGAGAAGGCATTCAAGGAGAAGCGCCACCTGATCGTCGAAGCGGGCACCGGCACCGGCAAAACACTTGCCTACCTGCTCCCCGCGCTACGCCTCGCCCGCGAAAAGCAGCAGCGCGTCATCATCTCCACCGGCACAAAGAACCTTCAGGAGCAGCTCTACTTCAAGGACGTGCCGTTTCTGGAATCACTGCTCGGCCCACTGAAGGTCTGCTACATGAAAGGCCGCGCCAACTATCTCTGTCGCCACAAACTCTACGCGCTGCGCGACAATCCTTTGCTGAACGGTCTCGAAGAGATCGACCAGTTCCACCACATTGCGCAATGGGAGAAGACGACCGAAACCGGCGACCGTGCCGAGATCGACGCCCTACCCGAGTCGTCCGCCTTGTGGCAGAAGCTGGATGCGCGCACCGAGGCGTGCCTGGGTCAAACCTGCCCTGACTGGGAGCAGTGCTTTGTCACCGCCATGCGGCGCAAGGCGCTCGAGTCCGACATCATCATCGTCAACCACCACCTCTTCTTTGCCGACCTCGCGATCAAGCAGGAGGCTGCAGGCGCGCCCGACGCAGGCATCCTGCCCGAGGCCGCTGCGGTCGTCTTCGACGAGGCGCACGAACTGGAAGAAGTCGCCTCGAACTACTTCGGACTGGGCCTCGGAACGCAGCGATTCGACGAGCTGGTACGCGACGTGGAGTTGATGCTGAAGGCCAAGCACGTCAGCACAATGGCCATCGAAAGCGCCTGCGCCACGCTCAAGGAGCGTGCGCGCATGTTCTTCGGCGTGCTTCCGATGGAGACCGCAGGCCCAGGCAGAATGCCGTTCACCAACCGCGAGGCGTTTCTCGAAGAGAGCGGCGACTACTACACCAGCGTCCTCAATGCGCTCACACGTCTCGAAGGCGAACTGGAGCACCTGAAGAACGTCGAAGAGGCTCCTGGCCTGCGCCGACGTGCTGCCGAGATCCGCGCACATCTCGCATTTCTCCTCGAATCGCCCGACCGCAACACTGTCTTCTGGATCGAACGCCGCGCCGCCGGAGGAGTCCGCAGTCTGGCGCGCGGCCACGCTCATCCGGCCTTCCACACGCACCTGCAAGCCACACCCATCGATGTTTCGGAGCTCCTGACGACGACGCTCTTCGACTCCTACAGTTCAGTCATCCTCACCTCTGCAACGCTCACAGTCTCCGGCGGCTTCGAGCACATCCGCAGCCGCCTCGGCCTGGCCAGCGCACGCGAGCTGGTCGTGCCCAGCCACTTCAACTACGGCAGCCAGGCCCTGCTCTACCTGCCGCCAAACATCCCCGATCCACGCGAGCCAGACTTCTTCGAGCAGGCCGTCGAACGCATCCGCCGCGTGCTCGAAATCACCAAAGGCCGTGCCTTCTGCCTCTTCACCAGCTATGCGCAGATGCGCAGCGTCCACGACCGCTTGCTCGCCGAACTGCCTTATCCATTGCTGCTGCACGGCACCGCACCGCGCCACGTTCTGCTCCAGCAGTTTCGGGAGACCCCCAACGCCGTCCTCTTCGGCACATCGAGCTTCTGGCAGGGCGTCGATGTGCAGGGCGAGCAGCTCAGTTGCGTCATCATCGACCGCCTGCCCTTCGCCGTCCCCACCGACCCAGTCGTCGAGGCGCGCATGAAGGCCATCGAAGAAATGGGTGGCAAGCCCTTCTTCGACTACCAGGTGCCCAACGCGGTCATCACACTCAAACAAGGCTTCGGCCGCCTCATTCGTTCACTCACGGACCGCGGTGTGCTCATGCTGCTCGACTCGCGTATCCAGCGCCAGCGATACGGACGCATCTTTCTGGAGAGCCTGCCGCCCTACAGGCTCACGCAGGAGATCGCCGACGTGGAGCAGTTCTTCAGCACATCTGAGAAAATCTAGTTATCGCATGGGACGCAATCTTTACATTCTCGCCGGTACGCTGCTGCTCTGTGCAATGATTGCCTTCGGTGCTTCCTACACCAACATTGCGCAGCAGCCGGGCAGCCCGGGGGACGTTTCGCTATGGCGCACCATGGGACTGGGGCTGTTCGTCGTCAGTATGGTCGTGGCGCTTGCGGCCATCCTGACCTCGCTATTCGAGCAGGCCGAGCGCCGCGCTGACGAAGAGCGCCGCAAACGCCGCAAGCGATAGATTTGTTGGAAAACAGTACAATAGAAGAGGAAAAGTGAAGCCGTGCCTGCCGGTTCCCCATCTAAATCTGAGACAAGCGCGCAGTGCCGCACTGAAAGTGAAGGTGTCCCTTACCCATGTTTGAAGTCACTGTAGAAGCCGGGTTCTCCTCCGGCCACTACCTCCGCAACTATCGAGGCAAGTGCGAGAACCCGCACGGCCACAACTACAAGGTCTTCGTGACCCTGGTCGGAGAAGAACTGGACGAGACCGGCCTGCTCCTCGACTTCAAGCTGCTCAAGCAGGTCATGCGCCCGACAGTCGAATACCTCGACCACTTCATGATTAACGACCTTGCGCCCTTCGACAAAGAACTCAATCCGAGTGCCGAAAATCTCGCCCGCTACTTTTATCAGCAGACCAGCGCGCAGGTGCGTGAGATGACCGCCGGGCGCGTCCGCGTGAAAGACTGCACACTCTACGAAACCGACACCAGCTTCGCGCGCTACTACGAATAGCCCTCATGCACCTCATCGAACTCTACAAATCCGTACAGGGAGAATCCTCCTTCGCCGGGCTGCCGTGCATCTTCGTGCGCCTAACGGGGTGCAACCTCCGCTGCGCCTGGTGTGACTCCGAGTACACCTTCACCGGCGGCAAGGCGTTTACGCTCGACGAGATCGAAGCGCAGATCAAGGCGCTCGCACCCTGCACTCTCATCGAGTTCACGGGCGGCGAGCCGATGCTGCAGGCAAAGGAACTACTCCCGTTGATGGAGCGACTGCTCGCCCAGAGCTACACCCTGATGATCGAAACCTCAGGCGAGCGCCTGCTGGCCGAGGTTCCCAAGGCAGTCCATAAAATCGTGGACGTGAAGTGTCCGGGCGCAGGAGCTGCGGCAAACACCTTCCGCCTCGAAAATCTCGACACCCTCACGCGCAACGACGAGGTGAAGTTCGTCCTCTCCGACCGCA
>NZ_DASUBE010000048.1:0-20585 GCF_035763405.1 Edaphobacter sp. | reverse complement strand
GCGCCAGTTGCAAGGCAATGCTGAGCGTCCACAGCAGCGTGTTGATGGTCGTCTGTGCAGGCAGAACGAAGCCTGCGAATGCGTGCATGGTGGCGGCCTGTGCGTTCAACGGCTCTCCCGGGAGCGAGTGCTCTGCAATATATCCCTCGGCAACAGCGTACCTGAGTCGATGGCCGGTCTCACTGATTCTCTGGAGCGTTCGCGTCGAGTTGACCCGCAAAGTAGCTTTCGCGGAAGCGCACCCTGGCGTCGGGATAGTCCGGCACCTTCACGCGGATGCTGTGCATCCCGGGCGAAGGCTCGCCGTTGGCTTCTGCGTGCGGCTGGAAGCTGAGCAGGTAGTAGTTGTGGACGTGGTTGGCGAGCTGGTTCAGGCCGCGGTCGAAGCCCTTCTGGGTGGTGAAGTTGATGTACTCGCCGCCGGAGAGCGCGGCCAGCTCGTGCGCCGCATTCTTTTTCAGCGCATTGATGGCCATGACGAGCAGGCCGATGGGCCCCGAGCCTCCGCCGTAGCGCAGGTCGTTCTTCAGCTCGGCCCGTCCCGCGCCGAAGGCCACCGCATCGACAACGGTATTGGTGCGGCCCAGCATGGCGATCACCTGCGCTGCCTTGGTCGTGCTGCCGTGGTCGCGCGTCTCGCTGATGAGCAGGATGGCGTGGCGATAATGATTCACTCGCGCTTCGAGCATCTGGGTCGCATAAGCGACGGCGTCCAGCGTCGAGGCGTCAGGGTCGTTATCGCAGGGCTGGATGCGCGAGAGCGCGCTGGCGGTGTGGTCGGGGTTGCGCGTGAAGTTATCGACCAGCACGGGCTTGCCGCCGTACTCGATGACGGCAACCTCGTGCGGCGTCGCTCCGGCCAGCGCGTCGATCATCGTCGAGAGACCGCTCAGACTGGCGTACTCGAATCCCGCCGAGCGGCTGCACTGGACGACGACCACCAGCGACAGGCCAAGCGAGTCTGTGTCGGTATCGAGATGGATGGCCTGAGGAACGCCATTATCTTCGACGACAAACTGATTCGCCTTGAGCGTGTAGAGCACGTCGCCACGTTTCGTCTGGACCGTGGTCGGCACCAGCACGATGTTCGACTGCGTGCGGAGCGTGTACTGGCTGGGCTCCTGCGCAAATGCGGAGGCCGCGGCGAGCAAGATGCAGAGAAGCGTCCGCATGGAGCCAGTCTAGCGGAACACCACCGTCGCCGACGAACTTCGGCGCAGCCAGCTCTTATCCTCGCGGCGGGAGCATTCGCAGCCTGAAATTGTGCCCGCCAGTTACTCTCGTAACCCAAGACAAACCATTTTCCTGAAGACAACCGCCTATCCGGTGTGGTGTCATAAATCCCTCCCCGCGCATTTCTGTTGTCTTTGGATGTACTGTTTTCCTTCTTCCGGGAGTAGGGCCTATGCGTTACGTGCTTTGCGGGATAGCTTCCCTGGCGGTCTCGGCCACTCTGCTTGCGGGCTGCGGCAGTGGAGGTATACCGCCAGTCAAAGCTCCGCTGCTGCCCATCCAGCAGGCGGTTCCGCCCTCGCCGATCACGCACGTCGTCATCATCATGCAGGAGAACCGCTCCTTCGATAACCTCTTCAACGGTTTTCCCGGAGCCGACACCACCCTGACCGGCGTCCACAACGGCCAGAAGATTGCGCTCCAGCCGCTCGCCCTCGGCTCCTCGCTCGACCTCGAACACAGCCACCGTGCCTGGTGGCGCGACTGGAACTACGGCAAGCTCGACGGCTTCAAAACCGACGCCTACGCCTACGTTCCCGAGGCCGACGTCGAGGCCTACTGGCGGCTCGCGTACGAGTACACGCTCGGCGACCGCATGTTCCAGTCCAACACCGGCCCCAGCTTCGTCGCGCATCAATATATGATCGCCGGCCAGTCAGGCAAAACCTCGGAGAATCCCTCCGGCGGCATCTGGGGCTGCGACGCCGCCGACGACTCGCGCGTCGCCCTCGTCGGCCCCAACGGCACAGACCTGCCCGGTGTCTATCCCTGCTTCGATTACCCCACCATGGCCGACCTGCTCGATGCGCACGACATCTCCTGGCGCTACTATGCTCCCGGCTCGACCAACGGCTTCTTCATCATCTCGGCCTACCAGGCCATCCGTCATATCCGCTTCGGCTCCGACTGGGTGGGCAAAGTCATCTCGCCCGAAACCGAGGTCCTCAAGGACATCCATCACGGCAAGCTCGCCCAGGTCACGTGGATCGTTCCTTCGTGGAAACACTCCGACCACCCCGGCTCCGGCGACGAGGGCCCCGACTGGGTCGCCTCCATCGTCAACGCCATCGGCGAAAGCCCCTTCTGGGACTCCACCGCCATCTTCATCTCGTGGGACGACTGGGGCGGCTGGTACGATCACGTCAATCCGCCGCGGCTCGACGAGATGGGCCTCGGCTTCCGCGTGCCTGTGCTCGTCGTCTCGCCCTACGCGCGGCACGGCTACATCTCGCACCAGACGCACGAGGCCAGCGGCTTCCTCACCTACATCGAGCACAACTTCGGCCTGCCCAACCTGGGCACGCGCGACACACACGCCGCCGGCTTCACCGACTGCTTCGACTACACTCAGCCTCCCCGCGCCTACATCCCGCTCCCCACCCGCCACACCCCCCACTACCTCATCCACGAAGCGCCCTCCGGCCCGCCCGACGACGACTGAAGCCTTGACACCAATCGCGCCGAGGAACGCAGGTTCCATCTCCATTCCGCACCACATTCGCATTTCATTCCGCCCCCGACATTTCCATTCCCTAGCCCTTTTGCATTTCCATTCCGCAGCGCAGCGGAGGAATCTGCTTTTTCTTCACTCACCACAAACGCTCGGGTGCCTCTTTGTTTGTCATTCCCGAAGGGAATCTGCGTTTCGCCTGGGGTCGCACCGAACCCTCGGGTGCCCACCTTCGCGACAGCCTCATCACTGCTAAGGTGGGAAACCGCGCAAAGCGCGATCTGCCTTCCTCGAAGTACGCACAAGATGAAATTTTCTGAACCTTTGCATTCGCCTCGCGTAACAAGAAAAATGACAACGCGCCAGACAAGATCTCTTCACGCCGCCCGTTTCCTCATTCTTCTGCTTCCGCTCGCCTCATTGCCTCTGTTATCCCAGGGGCAATCAGCAGCCCCATCCCCTGCTCAACCGCCCCTGCAATTTGAAGTCATCTCCATTCGCCCGCATTTGTCCACCGGCGACGAACCCTCCGACCGTCGCGTCCTTCCTGGTGGACGCTTCGTAGCCACTGCCACCCCGCTACGCACCCTCATCCGTATCGCCTTCGGCACCGACGATACCCTCATCTCAGGCGTTCCCGGCTGGGCCGACCAAACCTTCGACATCAACGCCATCACCAAGAATCGCGCCGACGTCACCACCCCGCAGCAGTTCCAGCAACTCCTCCTCTCCCTCCTCGAAGACCGCTTCCAACTCAAGTTTCATCGCGAACCGAAGGAGGTCCGTGTCTACTGGCTCGAACTCGTCAAGCCCGGAAAACCCGGCCCCGCTCTCAAGCCAAGCCCTCCCGACTCACAGCCCAATATGAGCACCAACCGCAACGGGTCAACGGCCACCATGAAAGTCTCGAACGCGTCCATGACGGACATCGCCGCCGCACTCCGTCGTCAGGCTGGCCGCCCCGTCGAGGATCACACCGGTCTCAAAGGCAACTTCGACTTTCAAATCGAATGGGCTCCCGAAGAAACGCCCGACTCCACCGCCCCATCGCTCTTCACCGTCCTCAAGGAGCAACTCGGCCTCAAACTCCAGTCTGCCAAAGGCACCGCCGAGGCCATCGTCATCGACCAGCTCACTCATCCCTCCGCCAATTAGCCACGCGCAAAGCGATCCGTATTACTCAAAGGCACGGCTTGAGTCGTGCCATAAAAAGCCGCCGCGAAGCGGCTACCGCTCTGCCGAAGGCTGGAGCGAAGCCCGCAGGACGACGCGGCTGGGCATTGCCGTTGCGGGTGCCCAATCCTGGCCGGCTTCATCGGCAAGGTTGGAAACGTACACACTCGACCGGCCAACTTTTTCGCATTTCCATTCCGTAGCGCCGAGAAGGCATCCGCGTTTCGTCCACGCCAATCCAGCGTCGTTTTCAAGCGGTGTTCGTCGGTGCAGATCGGTGTTAAGCCTTTTCCGCCGCGGTAGCGCAGGCGAAGCACAAAAGACTCATCCTCCGATGACACGAAAGTGCCAGTGTTTTTGCGGATTCGACAATACATTCGACTGCCGCGCTAGTAACATCCATGTGTAGGTTTCTTCCAGTCGCGCGCGTCAAGCGACTTGAAAGAAAGGGCCCATTCGTAACCAACCGCCTCACCGAAGCAGCGCCCCCCAGGACCACATGCAGCCGAACGCACACTACGAACTCGTCGTCGAACAGTTGGAACGGCTCTCGAAGCACGGATACCGCAGTCTCGGTTTGCCCAGGCCGATCGAGGACAGTTTCGAGCAGGCGACCGCGCCGCAGCGTGCGGAGCGGCTCTGGATCGAGGGTCTGATCGCCATCGGCCTCTTCAATGCCTACGTGATCGCCAACCATTTCATCCGCGGCGGCTCCTCCTGGTTCGATCTCCAGTTGGGACTGTGCATCATTACGCCCCTTGCGCTCATCATCAACGCCAGCATGAAGTGGAGCCCGAACCGCATCTACCGCGAGAGCGTCATTGCTGTCGTCAGTTGTGCGGCCGGCCTTATCTACCTGTATCTGGAAAGCGGCAGCAGCGCAGCCTCTTCGGCCTACGCTCAGGTGGGCCTCATCGTCGCGGTCGTCTTCGCCAACGTGGTCATGCGCCTGCAATTCCCTTATGCGGTTGCCACGTCGGTTGTGCTGGGCGCGGGCGACTTGTTCTTCATCTTCCACGACCGATTCCTCGGCCTCTCCGACAAGCTGCTCGGCGTTGTGCTCGCGGTCTGCGCCATCGTCATGACCGTCATCGCCAACTACAGCGTCAACCGCGAAGAGCGGCTGGCCTATCTCATCCGCCTGCGCAGCGACCTGCAGAGCCGCGAGCTTTCCAGCGTCAACGCCAGGCTGCAACGCATCTCGAGCGTGGACAGCCTCACCGGCCTGGCCAATCGCCACGCCTACGAGATGGAGTTCCGCCGCCTCTGGCGCGAGGCCGCCGCCCACCACGCGCCGCTCTCGGCCATCATCGTCGACATCGACCACTTCAAACGAGTCAACGACACGCGCGGCCATCTCTACGGCGACCGCGTGCTCGTCCGCGTCGCCTCGCTCCTCGTCCAGGGCCTGCGCGGCAAAGACGACTTCGCCGCACGCTTCGGCGGAGAAGAGTTCATCGTCCTGCTGCCCCAGGCCACGCAAGAAGGCGCCATGATCGTCGCCGAACGCATGCGCAAGCTCGTCGAGGTTGCCGGTTCACCCGCCCTGCACGAGCCCGGCGCTCCGCCTCCCATGACGACCGTAAGCTGCGGCGTCGCCTCTTGCTGGCCGTCGGAGTCGCGCGACCGCGAAGACCTGCTCGACGCCGCCGACAAGGCGCTCTACGAAGCAAAACGCTCGGGCCGCAACCGCGTCTGCTGGGGCGAACTCGAAACGCCGCCGCGCAGACGCCCCGCCACACATGGCTGGTCCGGACGACACCGCGCCCACGGCGACTCCTCCACCCGCGTCAAAGTCCAGTAACCCGCCTTCATAGGCATACCACCGATCTGCACCGATAAACATCGATTCGACCACGGATTGACACGGATGAACGCGGGCGAAAAGCAGGCCCTCCCGCTTCGCGGAAGGATGACAATGTACGGGTTCGTAGCAGCGGCGGAAAGGCAGACTCCTCCCCCTTCGACTTCGCTCAGAGCACAGAATGGAAATGCAAACGGCTGCGGAATGACAATCGATCAATCCGTGTTCATCCGTGTCAATCCGTGGTCGAATCGGTCTTTATCGATGTTCATCGGTGCAGATCGGTGTTAAGCCTCTCGTGGACGGCGCAGCGCACGCATCACAACTCCGAGAAAATCAGGCACACTCTTCCCACCAGATAATCCATCGGCGACTCATGCGCGGCCAGCGGCACCAGTTGCACCGGAAACCTGCGTGAGTACGGCCTCAAAATCAGTCGTCCTTCATCGAAGTCCACAAACCGCACCACCAGCGCAGCGCCCGAGCGCACCGCATACAGCGTCGGCTGGTGCGCGCGGTACGGCGCCAGCGAGTTGTAGTGCCGGTCGAGCACGGCAATCGCCCCCGGCGACAGCATTGGCTCCATCGCCGCAGCCTGTTGCGCGTCCGCGCGGATCGCCACAAATCGCCTCCAGTGCGCATTCCGCGACGACGCCCGCGCCCGATTGTCGCTCAGCCGCGTCGCCGAAACCTCCAGCGTCTCAATCACCGACGACGCATCGATCTCCGCGTCATCCATCGCCGCCGAAGCCGACACCACCGGCACCGTCTCGGTCGGGTCGTCCGAGGCGACCTGCGCCGCCGCCGTCAGCTCCACCGGCAGCAACTGGTCAATCGAGATATTCTGCGCCGCCAGCACACGGTCCAGTCCCTCCAGAGAGAGAGCCCGCCGCCGGTTCAGAAAATTCGAGATATGCGCCTGCTGAAACCCAGCCTGCTGGGCCAGACGGCTGCCGGTCAGCGTGCCGCGTTCGATGCGTCGCACCAACTCCGCGCGAAGCAGTTCGTGCAGATCTTGAAAGTTCATAGAGTTAGGGCCGTCCCCGTTGGGTCATATCATACGACAAGACGAAGATTAGGCGAAACTATCACTTTGTGCAATGACTTTTTCGCCCAGGTGACTGATGGATGGGTATTTATATCTCCTGGTTGCCTGAGGAAAGATAATTCTTGACACGGAATTTGTCTAAAGCTATAACCTTGAGACTTTCCATTCCTGATTTGGGAACACAGCCCGAACCCCAGGAACCTCCCGGCCTGGTCTGCTCTCCGCTTCAGGCATGGAAAATGCAACTCGGCTTCACTTTTGTGCAAGGCACCACCGCGATGTAACCGATCGACGTATTTGACCAAAGACAAGCGTCTGCCGCCGAGACGACCCGGACCCAGAACCGGAGCGGACACGGAGACCGCGCTTCATAGCAGCCTGGACGGCCCATTCGACCGCTGAAATCCACCGAGGCCGCCCGGGAGCAGTATGCCCTGAAAGGACGAAATGAATTACTTGCGCATGGAACTGAAGGTATGTGAAGGGTGCGGGGCGCTGTGGCTCCGCATGGAAACAGCGGGCAGCGTCTACTGCCGCGGATGCGCCAGCCGTCTGGCTGCATTTCCCGCACCGCGCAAACGACACGCCGGCGGTCGTCCGCGCCGCTCGGTCCGCAGCACAGGATGCACATCGGCAGCAGCGGTGGGAGGTGCACGATGAGCGCCGCTCTGGTCGTATTGCCCGTGCTCTGGGCTGTTGCGGAACCTGTCCCCGCCCCAACCCGCGTCATGCCCGCAACCGGGCCGCTTACCCGCAAACCGCCGCAGAGCGCGAAGCTCCAGGCAGTCGCGGTCTCACCCGCCGTCGCAAAGCCCGCAGCCGTCAAGTCTGCTCCGTCCGTCGCCTTCTATCGCAAATACACCGAGGCGCTGCTCAGGCGCTACGTCAGGCTCTCGATGAGCGCCGGACGCGCGCCGTCGCTGCTGGGCCGCGAGATGTTTCGCGGCAAAGTGACCAACTACCGTGTCGAAGGCTTCGACGACATGGTCATCTTCGTCCACGACGTCGAGCGGTGCGTCGCCGCGCTCGAGCCCGACGAGCGCATCCTCATCGAACGCATCGCCATGCAGGAGCACACCTTCGAGGAGGCTGCCGGACTCACCGGCTGGCCGCTTCGTTCCGTCGAGCGGTGGTACGCCCAGGCGCTCGACCGCCTCACCGAGGTCTTCCTCAGCCGGCGCATCCTCGTCCCCAAATATGCCTGTCAAGAGGGATGACCTTGTGGAAAGGCCGTAAACCCCTGATTCACTTGCAGTTCTTCTGTCCTGGAATTTGGCGGTTTAGTTTTATGCCAAATGCTATTCTGGAAAGGTAATCAAGAAAAGAACGGGAGAGCGCCTTCGGGCTGCTCTCCCGTTCGCTTTTGGTGACCAGTTTCGCTACTGCCAGTCTGCAAATTTTGAAATTTCCATTCCGTACCCTGAGCGAAGTCGATAGGGGAGGAATCTGCTGTTCTTCTCTGCCACGGAATTTCTGGTGCCTTATCCTGGGCGGCTTCATCGCCAGGCGCGGGAACACCGCACGAAAAACTCAACACCGATTGCCACCGAGGAACACCGATCTCAAAGGCAACTGCGAAGACGACCACAGATTGGCACGGATCAACACAGATCAACACAGATCAACACGGATCAAAAACCCAATCCGTGAAAATCCGCGTTCATCCGCGGTCAAATCGGTGTCATCGATGCGAATCGGTGACAAGCCTCTCGCGGGTGGGAACGAATACTTCAACGAGCACAATCAACATTCACACGGAGGACAAATGGAAACAACCATTCACCGGCGCAGCTCGTGCCGCACACCGCGCCTCGCTTCCGGCATCGAGATGCGCGCCATGGCGGTCGAGTTTCCCGAGGTCCACGGCCACCCCAACCGTCTGCCCTTCGAGGGCGTGCTCACGCTGGTCGATGTGCCCAGCGACAAGGCCCCCTCGGGCGCGCGTGGGCACCGCGTCATCCTCACGCGCGCCGCAGCGGAGGCAGCCCTGCCCAGTCTGCTCGGCATGGCCGTCGATTACAAAGCCGGATGGGACGGCCACGACGCGCGCCAGAAGTGCGGCATCATCACCTCGGCGGAACTGGAGGGCCAGCGTCTCACCGTCGCCGGCTATCTCTACGCGCGCGACTTCCCCGAGTTCGGCTCCGAGTTCGCATCCCAGACCACGTCGGGCATCCATGCCGCAGGCGCCATGGGTATGAGCTACGAGCTGGCCGACGCGCACGTCGCCGACATGCGCGCCCCCATCTGGACGCTCACCCGCGCCACCTTTACCGGCGCCGCGATCCTGCTGCGCGAAAAGGCCGCGTACCGCTCCACCAGCTTCCGACTGCACCGCGCCGCATCGCAGCAGCGCCTCGCCGTCGCAAGTTAACAATCACCGCCACAGTTCGGGTGGGAAAGAACACACTTCATCAGCCGCCTTTACGTCGTCATTCTGAGCGAAGCGAAGAACCTCCGCATTTCGCGTATGTCCGCACGAACCATCCCGGACGCATTTCATCCGCGTCCATCCGCGCAAATCCGCGGTCGCTTTCTCGGTGCAGATCGGTGTTAAGCCATCTCGATGATGGGAGCGCACACACTCCGCACAACCAACGAACCAACCAAAGGAGAACTCATGAGCTTTATCAGCGTGATGGAAACCATCGGCAAGGACTTCGCGAAGGGCCTGAAGTGGGCTGCGGCCTACGCGCTGCCTGCCGAAAAGCTGGTTGCCCTGCTCTTCCCCTCGGCCGCGCCCGTCATCAACGAGCTGGCCGACGCAACCACGCTCATTCAGAACGCGGTCCTCGTCGTCGAGCAGAAGTTTGCCGCCGAAGGCCGCCAGAGCGGCACCGGTGCGCAGAAACTCGGTGAGGTTCTCGCGCTCGTCGAGCAGACCGTCACCGCGCTGCTTGCCAAGGCAGGCATCCACGCCGACACCTCCTACATCGAGAAGATCGTCTCCGCCGTCGTCGCGCTGCTCAACGTGCAGCAGACGCCAACCGCTGCGACGGGGGCCGCAGCCTGAACCAATTTTGTGGGTGGACAACCAACAAGGAGAATCAACATGAACGACGAACTGACCCAAACGGTCGAGCGCCTCGCCGCAACCGCAGCTCTGCTCGAGCAGGCAGCCGCCCGCCTCGACGAGCGCCAGAGCATCGACCGCATCGTAGCCACAGTCGAATCGCGCGAGTCTGAACTCGAAGCAAAGCTTGCAGCCGCCGAACAAAAGATTGCCCAGCTCGAAGCCTCGGCAACCGCAGGCCGCAAGACTCTGCCCGCAGCCACGCAGAATCTGCTGGCCAAGCAGGGCGTAGCCGTCGAGTCCATCGAAGCAGGCGCGCTCGACGCCGCACTGACCAGCCTCAGCATGGAGCAGCGCTTCGCCGTCAAGGCCCAGCTCCTCCGCGCCGGCCTCCTCGGCTAGACGCTGGTCATTCTGACCCTGAGTAAAACGAAGGCGAAGAACCCCCGCATTTTGCTTGTGGTGCCACGAACCTTCAATCAGGAAAAGCGCCAAACGAAACCGATCAACATCGTCGCAGACTGCGCGGAGCGCACGGAAAAATCCGTGCCAATCCGTGCAATCTGCGGTCGTGCTTTTTACAAGGAGAACTCATGAACGCGAAGTTTACCGACATCCACGCCGCAGCCGACTACCTCGGACCCGGAGCGATCGAAGTCCCCATCTACCAGTCCGAGATCACCGACCTCGTCCGTCGTCGCGGCGTCTTCGGCCAGCGCATCAAGCAGGTTCCGGCCACCGGCCACCCGTCGCGCTACTTCGAGGAGACGGCGATTCCCTCGCCCGATCCAGCCGCAGGTTTCGTAGACCCGCGCAATATCGTCGCGCCCGTCGTCACGCCTACGCGCGTCGAGCGCAGCGTGCCGCTCAAGGCCCTGGTCGCGCAGTTGAACTACAACCTCTTCGACACCGAGCTGGGCCGCCAGCAGTCGCAGTTCGCTTACCTCCAGGCGAAAGATCTCTCCGACACGGTCGATGGCGTTCTGCGCACGCACGACGTCGCCCTCTGGAACGGCACCGACACCAGCCTCAGCTCGCCTACCACGACGCAGTACTTCGGCGCGGCAGGACAGATTGCGGCAGGCGGCAACACCGTCACCATCGGCGCCAGCGCCAGCATCGTCGACGGCTTCAAGTCCACCATCGCCCAGATGGTTGCCAACAGCAACTACGGCGTGCGTCCCACGGCCATCTACGCCAACCCGGTGCTGCTCGACCTCATCGACCGCGAGATGAAGTCCGAGTTCAACGTCGTGCTCGGCACCAAGGAGATCACCAGCGGCTTCACCGTCAAGATGCTCTCGACGCAAGCCGGCGACATCCCCCTCATCCCCGAGTGGACGCTCAGCTACACCGGCACGCCCGGCTCCGGCTCCGCCGTGCTGCCCGCATACATCGTCACCGAAGACCTCATCGAGTACCACTGGCTCTCGGACCCGAACCCGCGCGTCTTCCAGCTTGGCGTCCCCGGCTCGCTCGCCTCGCAGTACGTCGTGGTCAAATTCGGCGGCGTCGTCGTCAAGGGCGCAAACTACGCGCACTACCAGGTGCTCGTCGACCGCTAAAGCCAGGGCTTGGGGCTTAGGGATTAGGAAACCATTCCGCATCCCTTTTGCATTTCCATTCCGTAGCGGAGCGGAGGAATCTGTTTTTCTCCGGCCAACCACAGCCTTCGGGTGCCCCATCCTTGCGCAGCTTCATCGCGCAAGGGTGGGACTGCACACACTTCAAGCGAACCGCCCTCATCCGTGAACATCCGCGCAACTCCGCGGTCGTTCTATCGGTGTCATCCGTGCTGATCGGTGCTAATCCTTTCCGGCACGCAAGGGACCGGCGAACCTGCCGGTCCCATTTCATTTCAGGAGGTGAAAACGATGGCCTACTTATTGCCGTCCGAATACGTGCAGTACGGCCTCACGGCAGAGACCACAGACGACTGGGTCACGATGGCCTCGGCCCTGATCGAGTCCTACTGCCGCCGTCCCAGCCTGATGGTCACGCAGTACGTCGAGCGCATGCGCCTCACCGCCAACGCGCAGACCGTGCGGCTCAGCTATCGTCCGCTCGCAACGGCTGCAGGCGCCACGTCGCCGCTCGTCGGCGTGCGCGTGCGCTACGGCCTGCCTCGTCGCGGCGAGATGATCGACCCCTTCCGCGAGCAGGTCGCCTGGGCCTACAGTCTGCCCGGCAGTTGGAGCGCGCTCGACCTCGGCGCCGTAGACATCAACACAGCCACAGCCGAGCTGACCTTTGCGCGCAGCTTCCTCGGCCTCGACTACAACGAGGTCGAAGTCACCTACACCTCAGGCGTCACCACCGTGCCCGACGCGGTCAAAGCCGCCTGCGTGCAGATCGTCAAGAACGCGCAGGCCACGCCCGCGATGAACGTCAAGTCCAGTCGCACCGACACGCTCCAGATGCAGTACTTCTCGGGCTCGCTCATCGACCCGCAGATCCAGACGCTGCTCGCGCCCTACGTGGCAGAGAGGCTGGGCTGAGCCATGGCCGACGTCATCACCGCAACCGGAGCCACCGCGCGAGCCGCCGACACACTACTCCGCGCCGCAGGCGGTCGCGCAGTCATGCTGCGCATACCCGCACCCGCAAGCGCGGGCGACATCGCCGAGCAGCTTGGCCTGGAGACGCCCGAGTTTCAGGATGTCGAACTCGCGCCCGCCGTCTTTCGCAAAGCGCACGCACGCATGGCGGAGAACAAAGCCGCACGCTACGAGCTGCTCGTCTCGGCCGCCGCTGTCCAGTCGCTTGTCGGCTCGCTCGGCTACGCCGCAGCCAACGCGCTCTTCTCCACCGCGTTCGGCATCCTCGTCGATGGCGTGCTGTTGACCATCGAATCCGTCACGGACTCGGAGGCCAACGGCGCGCCGTACCTCTACCGCCTGCTCCTCCGCGCACCCATCGCCGAGATGGTCTAGCGCGTCGCCACGCGGCGGAGGGCTTAACACTGATCTGCATCGATGAACACTCATAAAGACGGATTCGACCACGGATTTACACGGATGACCACGGATTGTTCCATCGGCATTCCGGAGCCGTTTGCATTTTCATTGCGCAATTTTTTGAAATTTCCATTCCGTACCCCGAGCGAAGTCGAAGGAATCTGCTCTTCGACAGCTCCCAGGAACCCGGAAATTGTCATCCTTCCGCGAAGCGTGAGGGCCTGCTTTTCATCCGCGCTCATCCGTGTCCATCCGCGGTCGAATCGGTGTTCACCGGCGCAGATCGGTGTTAAGCCTTTCGCCCGCAGCAGCACGCAATCTGAAAGGTCACACACATGCAGAACGCAAAAGACACGTTTTACACCGTGCTCCAGGCACGCCTTGCCGCGCTGAACCCCGCGCGCACGGCGGTGGTGCGGAGCATCACGCGACCCGGCGTGCTGGTCGAAGAGAACGAGCTGGTCTCCGCCTATGCTCCGGCGAACGTCTTCCGCCTGCGCTGGACCGATACGAAAGTCGATACGCAATCCGCGCTGCCGCTCGTCACCCTCACCTGCGAGGTCCACTACGCCACCGACGGCAACTCCGGCAACGGCGGCATGGACCGCGGCCGCCTGCTCGCAGCTATGGATGCCGAACTCGCAAGCGCAGTCAGCGCCTCGCCGCAGAGCGCCGTCAAGATGAACTACGCCGCGCTTGCAGGCCAATCGGGAGCGTCGCCGGTTGCGATGAGCACCAGCATCTTCTGGAGCGATGCAGTCTTCGGCAAAACCCTCACCGATGGCGAGCGTCTCTCGCGCATCGCCACCATCGAAGTCCACAGCTATCAGGAAGCAGGTGAACTGTGAGCACAGCTTTGACAGAAAGCGTGGCCCCGGTCACGCGCCGCGTCCGTGCCTACTTCGCGCCGGTCACGCGGGCAACAGGAACACCGGCGGTCTTCGACGCCGCACAGACAGGCGCATTCGCGCTCGACACACCGCCCGCGCCGTGGCTCGACCTCGGCTGGTGCGCAGGCTTCACGCGCAAGAGCCTGACGAAGATTCAGCCGCTGCGCACCGGCGCACCCGCCATTGCGCAATCGCAGGTGCGCACCGAAGTTGAGGCGACCGTGCAGCTTCAGTTCGAGAGCTGGGGCAAGCTGCAACTCGCGCTCGCCGCAGGCTCCCAGCAGATGAACCTGCTGGCCACGGCCAACGGCGCGGCGGCCAACGGCAGCGGAGGCACGGCAGCCGCAGCCGTCGCGCTCTCAACCGGCTCGACCGCGACCTCGCTCAACGTCGGCGCGTCTGCATCTCAATTCAACGTAGGCGATCTGATCTCGGTCGATGTGGACTACACCGGTCAGACCGGTTACGTCGGCAGCGGCGCAAGCGCAGCTTACGTCACTTCTGCTGCCGCAGTTGGCAACGACATCAACTACGTGCGGCGCGTCTCGCTGAACGTCGCGCGCGTCGCGGCGATTGCGAACGGCACACTCACGCTGGGCAGCGCGCTGCTCGCTGGCGCGCCCGTAGCGGGAATGCAGGTGAGTCGCCTCGTCGGCTTTGTCGACCGCGAAGGCGGCGGCTGGTTTCAGGAGTGGTCCGCACTCTTCGTCATGGAAGGCGAGCAGGGCGACCGTGTGCTCTACCACTACCCGCGATTGCAGGCGGTCGAAGGCGCGGCAGAGTCGCTCGCTGCAGTTGCCGCGCCGCTCGAAAAAGTACGGCTGGCAGCCGCATTTCGCGCGCTGCCCGTGAAGGACACAAACGATGGCGAGACCGTGCTCTGCTTCCGCAGCTATCTGCCGGCGGCGATGCGCACCGTCTGAAGACTCAGATCTTTCGCGCAAGAGGAATGAACGATGAGGAGAATAACGATGCGTTGGAAGCATAGAGGATGGACGCTGATCGGGCTGCTGCTGACGCTGCCCGCAGCCATGAGGATCATGATGACGCCGGTCTGTGCACAGGTTTCGCAGATCGCCACCACCACCGTAACGGACACGGTCTACCGCGCCGACGGCACGCCTGCCACCGGCACCGTGATCGTAAGCTGGCAGGCATTTACGAACGCCGCTGGCCAGTCCGTGCCGAGCGGCAGCACGTCGGCCACCATCGGCGCGAACGGCGCGATGAGCGTCGCGCTGGTGCCCAATGCAGGCTCGACGCCAATGGGCACGTACTACACCGCCGTCTATCACCTGGACGACGGCACGGTGAGCCGCGAGTTCTGGGTTGTGCCCGTCAGCGCGTCGCCTGTCCAGGTCAGCGCCATCAAGACCACGGTGCTGCCCACGTCGGTCGCCATGCAGACCGTCTCGAAGAGCTACGTGGACACGGCGATTGCCGCGGCGGTCTCGGGCCATCCGCTCGACACCACGAACCCCTATGTGCTCAAGGCGGGCGACACCATGACCGGCCCGCTCGTACTTCCGGGCGATCCCACCGCGCCCACGCAGGCAGCGGATAAAAATTACGTGGACGCGAGCGTCACCGGACTGACCACCGGCCTGGCGCAGAAGGTCTCGACCATCCCTGCCGCCTCGCAGACCGTGACGCAGCCCACGGGCACCGATCTGCACGTGAACCATCTGAACGGCACGGAGTACGCGGGTCAGTATGTAACCGGCCTGGGCGACAACGGCATCGCCAACGCCCTCACCAGTCCCGACTGCACGAGCGGCTGCGACGTGAAGGTGGAGCACAGCTACAACTCCACAGAAAACTACACGCCCAGCACGTGGACGAGCGGCACGGGCAACGGCAGCGGCACGCACGTCGAAGACGACCGCGACGGCCAGCGCCGCGACACGTATCTGAACCCCGTCTCTTCCGGAACCGTGAACGAAGACGCGGGTCAGGTGATCGATGTGACCTCCACTCGAAATACCGCTGCGCAGTTTGCGGCAACGGGCGGCGCCGATCCCGGATCTTACGCGCTCATTCTCAAACACGAAGGTCTGACCGGAGGAACGAACGACTTCCCGGCCAACATCGAGTCCGTTCCCTACTTCAAGACCAACTACGGCGCAATGAGCGTGAGCGGTACGTACAACGCCATGGGCCAGCACTCGCTCGACTCGCAATCGATCAACTGTTACGGCGTTGGAGATTGCCTGATCGGCTCGCAGTTCATCAACGACTCGGGCGGGTTCCGCGACGAGGCCGACGAGGGCGCGCATCCCTATGACATTCAGATCCACGAAGACTCGCGCGTCTTTGCGGGCACGTGCAGCACGGGCTGCACTACCGGATCGACCTCGGTGAAGGTGGCTGTCACCTCCGCGCCCGGCACCGAAGGCGAGGGCCGCTATCTGATCGACAAGAATCCGTCGAAGATCATCACGACCGGACAACTGACCGGCGGAACGACCAGTTCCAGCTCGCAGCCGGCGGCCACAGCGACCTTTACCGGCACCAGTTTTCCGGTCAGCGTATTTGTAGCGACGGCTGCGGTGGCCAACTCGCAGTCCAACAACATCGCACCCGGAACCGTGACGCTGCCCATCGAGACCACCGGAGCACCCGCCGGTTTTGCGACCAGCACCGCGGCGCTGCCTGCATCCAGCGGCCTGGCGTGCGTGGCCGAGCCCGGCAGCGTCAACCCGAACGAGTTCGAGCTGGCCAGCTACAGCGTCGTCGATGACACGCATCTCCAACTGACGCTCGAGCACGTCCACCGCGCCGGAGCGACGGTCGCGGTCGGCGGCCTGTGCGGCTACGGACTCGAGCAGACGGTCGATACGACGAACGGCATCCGTCAGGTCTTTCCCGTCATTGGTTCGTATTCTTCAACGGGCCTCTACTACGCGGCGGGGCTGACGCCGGTTGTCGGGCAGACCTCGCAGACGAGCGGCTACATGAACGTGAGCCTCAACGTCGCGTCGATCGCGCGCTCGAACAACGTCGTGACGGTGACGACCGCCGGCAACATGCCGATGGACCTGAACGGCCTGACACTCACCGTCGCAGGTGTGGCCGACTCCAGCTACAACGGCAGCTTCGTCGTTACGACCACGGGCCCCAACACCCTGACCTACGCCGACACCGGCGCGAACAGCACCAGCACGGGCGGGACCATCGGCATCGTGACCGGCGGCTACGTGCTCTATCCCATGGCCGAGGTACTCAGTGTCTTCGACGCCGCGACGAAAACAGTCGATGGGCAGTTGACGCTGGGGCCGAACATCGTTGCCTGGGCGGCCGGCGATCCCGTCGAGGAGCCGCACTACTACCAGGTCGCGGTCGCGGGCGATATCGAGTACATTGGCCAGACGTTGCCCAGACCCACCGTGCGCACCGCCGCCGGCATCCAGTATCAGCAGAACATCGGCGTAGGCGTCACCGGCTGGTCCATTGAAAATGCCGCGCCTGCTTCCTTCTACTACGGCAACGGAGGAACGCATCTGGTGCCGCCGATGGCCTACGAGGAGACCGGCATCTGGCAGCGCACCATGTCGGCACAGGCGGGCGAGCAGAGTGTCTTTTCCATTCACTGCAACTCGCACGGCTGCGGCAAATGGAACTCGGGCTACAACCTCTTCGAGCTGGACAGCAACGCAGGCGTGGACACGGAGTTCTACCAGCCGCTGACCAGCACGCTCACGCTCAGCCTGCGCGGGACCGCCTACAGCTTCACTCCGCAGGCGTTTACGGCGGGCACGATCAACGCGGGCACGATCAACGCGACCACCATCAATGGCGCGGTGAGTGCGTCGCAGTTGCCGGTCTTCGGCGCCTCGGGCGCGGCGCACGCGGAAGGCGCGGTGCCTGACCCGGGCGCGACCTCGGGCACAGCACGCTATCTGCGCGAAGATGGAACGTGGGACGTGCCTTCGGGCTCGACGCTGGCCCCGGCGAACCTGCCCGAGCGGACGAATCTGCTGGGCGAGTATCTGCTGAACGAAGGCACGGGCACGGTGGCCGAAGACACCAGCGGCAAGGGCAACAACGGCGTCATCAGCGGCGCAACCTGGGAGGGGACAGCAGACCTTAGCTTCGTGCAAGGAGATTACATCCAACTGCCCACGGCGCTGAACCAGACGAACACGTTTCAGTTCGTCGTCTACATTCCGCCGATGGCGGGCGCCAAAGACGGGTCGATTGCACCTGCCTATGGCGAGAACGGAAACCCCTCGATTCTCTGCGGGACAGACACGGCGCATACGTGCCTGATTCCGTCGTCGCTGCTCTACCCGCAGTCGCAGCGGTTCATGGCCTACAACACAAGCAGCACGGAATCTCAGGAGTTTCTTTCCGCTGGATGGCATGTTGTCACCTTCGTCAATGGCATCGCGCCGGATAAAGACCACTGGTACTACGACGGCGCGGAGGTGACGAGCTACGTCGCCCAGGGAAGCGGCGGCATCGCACACCCTGCCACTGGGAATTATCAGATCGGCGGATCAAACGCATACTCAGGCACGTGGTGGGCCGGCAAAGTGGCCGCGGCGTGGGCGTGGAGCACGGCGCTCCCACCCGCCGATGTGGCTGCTGCCGCCAAGAGCGCCCTGGACTATGCCACAGCAAAGGGAGCCATCCAGACGTATCGAGTGGCAGAGAGCGACACTCCGCTGGTGATAGGCGGACTTGATTCTCGTACCTACGGAGCGCATGTCACTACGCCCTGGATCGACAAACTGACCCTGACCGACAGCACGTACACGCCGCTCGATCTGGGCGTGAGCGGGTTACAGGCAACCGACGCAGCCGCGATGTTCGATTTGATGTACGGCCCGTACATCCACAAAAACTCGGCTCCTGTCATCGTGGCGTTGTGGGGCGGCATCAACGACATGGCCAACGTCCATGAGACCACGCAGCAGCTTGCCGATGCGCTTCACTCGATGGTGCGGAAGGCCAAAGCGGATGGCGCTCGCGTCATCCTGGCGACGGAGATCGACGCCACCGGCGACGACGCAAAGAAGGATGCTCTCGATGCCATCATCCGCCAGCAGGCGTTCTCATGGGGCGTGGACAACGTTGCCGACCTGGCGACGATCCCGCAGTTGGGAGCGGATGGGGCATCTGCCAGCACGACCTATTTCGCGGATGGACTGCATCCGGTGGATGCGGGCGAGACGCTGATTACGTCGGTGATGAGCAATGCGGTGAATGAGCTGATCGGCTCGACCGAGACCAACCGCCACACCACCGCTGCGGCCACCTATCAGGAGGTTGCGGGCGACCGCTTCCTGGACCTGACGGGAACCACGGCGCAGGCGGTGAGCCTGCCGGACTGCATCGGCTACTCGCTGCCGCGCGAGATCGTGAACCTGGGCACGGCGGCGAGCACGGTGGCGACAGTCAACGCGGAGACGCTTGCGGGCTCGGGCACGATTGCCGTGAACGCCAGGGCACTCTTCGTGCCCGTCCCCGGCGCGCTTGCGACCGGCGGATGCCATTGGGAGCGGACCGAGTAGCAGATTGTTTCGCTGCACGTGATGGATGGGTGCGGATGCGCATGGAAGATGGTCTCGAATCGATATCTTCCGCACCCATCGCCTGTACTGCTTAAGGGCACGGCTGAAGCCGTGCCCTTAAGCAAAACGGACTTTTTCAGCACCGTCTAAAGCCCAACGGCGGGAGCGGTCTCTTACGGCACGGGTAAACCCGTGCCCTTAAGCAAGACGCTTTTCGGCATGTCGTGATCTTGAGCAAAACATCAATGCAGTTTTCAGCCCCGGCGGGAGCGGTCTCGCCGGGGTCTTTTACTGAGTGGGGTGGGTGGAATGGAAGACGAACAAATCAGGGTGGACGATCTGTTGGAGCACGGACGCGCGATCGAGCGCGATCCGGCGAAGATATTTGATCTTGCGAAAGAACTATTGCTGGTGCGCGACCGCACCGGCGCGGAGAAGCATCTATGCGCCAACCGCGTGCAGCGCGCGTTCGAGCAGAGGCGTGGGCGGCAGAACATTGTGCTGAAGGCGCGCCAGATGGGCATGACGACGTGGGTGGCGGCGCGATTTTTTTTGAAGACCATTACCGCGCGCGGCGTGATGACCGTGCAGGTGGCGCACACGCAGCAGGCCGCCGAGAGCATCTTCCGCATGGTGCAGAGGTTTTGGGAGTGCCTGCCGGAGCCGCTGCGCAAAGGGCCGCTCAAGCGCAGCCGCGCCAACTCCGGACAGATGTGCTTTAGCGAGCTGGACAGCGAGTTTCGCGTGTTGAGCGCGGGCGACGAGGGCGCCGGGCGCGGACTGACGATTCAGAACCTGCACCTGAGCGAGGTGGCTCGCTGGCCGCGCGCGGCAGGCGAGACGCTGGCCGGGTTGCGCGCTGCGCTTTCGCCCGCAGGCGAGTTGGTGATGGAGTCCACGCCGAACGGGGCCTACGGCTGCTTCTACGAAGAGTGGGGCAATGCCGGAACTGGCGGCAGCGGCGTGGTGCGGCACTTCTTTCCGTGGTGGATGGAAGAGGCGTATGTGGCCGATGCCGTTGCAGATTTTACTGACGAAGAGCGCGCGCTGATGACGGCGCACGGCCTCTCGGCGGAGCAGATCGGTTTTCGCCGCACGCTCGCAGCGAACTATCGCGGGCTGCGCTCGCAGGAGTTCGCTGAAGATGCGGAGACCTGCTTCAAGGCCACGGGCGACTGCTGCTTCGAGGTCGAGGCCATCGAGGCGCGGCTGACTGCGCTGGGCGAGCCGGTCGAGACGCGGCGCGACGGCGCGCTGCACGTGTGGCTGCCGCCGCTCGCGGGCAAGCAGTATCTCGTTGCCGTGGACACCGCAGGCGGCGGGCCGGATGGCGATTTCGCCGCAATGCAGGTGGTCGAGCTGGAGTCGGGCGTGCAGTGCGCGGAGCTGAAGCAGCGGCTTCGTCCGCTGGACCAGGCAAAGACCGCGGCGAAGTTGGCGCACGAGTACAACGACGCGACGCTTGTGGTCGAACGCAACAACCACGGTGCGGCGGTGCTTG